>NZ_JAKRLB010000007.1:0-112018 GCF_022664405.1 Micrococcus luteus
CCTCCACGACGCTCGTCCGATCTAGCGCGGCGCCGGCCACGGCGGGCTGGGTCACGGGGTCGGCCGCGCGGCGGGCGCGCGCGGCGCCCGGGGCGGGCAGCCGGAAGATGGCGCGCACCAGCGGCGGGGCCGCGATGAGCAGCACGATCACGGACTGCACCACGAGGACGATGTCGACCGGCACCCCGGTCTCGGTCTGCATGGTCACGCCGCCGGCGCGCAGGGCGCCGAAGAGCAGGCCCGCGAACAGCACGCCCACCGGGTGGGACCGGCCGAGCAGCGCCACCGTGATCGCGTCGAAGCCGAAGGACCCGGCCACGGAGGTGTTCAGCGTGCTCTCCGTGCCGGCCACGTGGGTGGCGCCGGCCAGGCCGGCCAGGCCGCCGGAGATCGCCATGGCGGCCAGGTAGGAGCCCTTGACGGAGATGCCGGCCGTGCGGGCGGCGTCCGGGTTGGCGCCCACGGCCCGCAGGCGGAAGCCGAGGGTGGAGCGCTGCATCAGCCACCACGTGAAGAGCACGGCCAGCAGCGCGACGAAGAAGCCCCAGTGCAGCCGGAAGTCGGTCCCCAGCAGCCGCGGGAACATGGCGGAGCGGTCCAGCGGCGCGGACACCGGGTTCGTGGTGCCGGGCGCCCGCAGGACGGGGGTGTTCAACAGGTAGGCGAGCAGGTTCACCGCCACGTAGTTGAGCATGATCGTGAGGATCACCTCGTGCGCGCCCGTCCAGGCCTTGAGCACGCCGACGACGGAGCCCCACAGCACGCCGCCGAGCACGCCCATCACGACGACGAGCAGCAGGTGCACGCCGGCCGGCAGGTGCAGGTGCACGCCGAACCACGTGGCGAACATGGCGCCGAAGATGAACTGACCCTGGCCGCCGATGTTGAACAGGCCCGCCCGGAAGGCGATGGCGATGCCCAGCGAGATGATGATCAGCGGGGTCGCCACGGTGAGGGTCTCGGTGAGCGGGTAGAGCATGCCCGTCGCGTCCGAGGCCCGGTAGTTGAAGACGGCGCCGCGGAACAGGGCCGCGAAGGCTCCGGCGAACGCGGCCCAGGCGGCGGAGAGCAGGTCGCCCGGGCGGGCGAAGAAGTAGCCGGCGGCGTCGCGGACGTCCTCGTCCACGGCGATGATCAGCAGGCCGGAGATCAGCAGGGACAGCAGGATCGCCAGGGCGGTGACCGTGCCGTTGCCCGAGAGGATCCGGCGCAGGGCGGAGTCGGCGGGGGCGGGCCGGGCGGCCGCGTCGGACGCGGGGGCCGGGCGCTGCGGGGCGGCGGTGCTCACGGGCGCTCTCCTTCCGTGGTGGGGTGGGCGGCGGGCGCCGCGCCGGCGGTGCCGGGCGTGCCCGCGGCGACGTCCGCGCCGGAGGCGAGGGCCGCGTCGTCGGGGGTCTGGCCGGCCATCATGAGGCCGAGCGTCTCGCGCGAGGTGTCCCCCGGCACGATGTCCACGATCCGCCCGTGGTACATCACGGCGATCCGGTCGGCCAGCTCGAGGACCTCGTCCAGCTCGGTGGAGACGATCAGCACGGGGGTGCCGGCGTCGCGCTCGGCGATGATCCGGTCGTGCAGGAACTCGATCGAGCCGACGTCCACGCCG
Source organism: Micrococcus luteus (assembly GCF_022664405.1). Lineage (NCBI taxonomy): Bacteria > Bacillati > Actinomycetota > Actinomycetes > Micrococcales > Micrococcaceae > Micrococcus > Micrococcus luteus. The sequence continues at coordinate 1,604 of NZ_JAKRLB010000007.1, forward strand.
CGCGTGGGCTGCGAGGCGATGAACAGGCGCAGCCCGTCCACGAGCTCGCGGGCCATGACGACCTTCTGCTGGTTGCCTCCCGAGAGGGAGGAGACCGGCAGGTCCACGCCCTGGGTGCGGACGTCGAACTCGGCCACGCGGCGCTCGGCGTGCGCCCGCACCGCGGCGGGGCGCATCTGCACGGCGTTGCCGGCCGGGGCGACGTCGAACCGGTTGAGCACCATGTTCTCCGCCACGGAGAACGGGCCGACGAGCCCGTCCGTGGAGCGGTCCTCGGGCACGAAGCCGACGCCGGCGCGGATGATCTGGCGGGTGGACCGGCCGATCAGCTCCCGGCCGTCCAGGGTGACGGAGCCGGTGGCCTTGACCAGGCCCATGATCGCCTCGGTCAGCTCGGTCTGCCCGTTGCCCTGCACACCGGCCACGGCGAGCACCTCGCCCTGGCGGACGGCGAAGGACACGGCGTCCAGCAGCACCTGGCCCGTGGGCGAGACGACGGAGAGGTCCTCGACGCGGAACGTCTCCTCCCCCAGGGTCGGGGCCGTCTTGCGCCGCTCGAGGACGACGCTCCGGCCCACCATGAGGGCGGCCAGCTCGGCGGCCTCGGCGGAGGGGTCCGCCGTGCCGACCACGCGGCCGCGGCGCAGCACGGTGATGTCGTCCGAGACGGCCTTGACCTCGCGCAGCTTGTGGGAGATGAACACGATCGCCGTGCCGTCCTCCCGCAGCTGCCGGATGATGCCGAGCAGCTCGTCGGTCTCCTGGGGGGTGAGCACGGCGGTCGGCTCGTCCAGGATGAGGATGCGCGCGTCGCGGACGAGGGCCTTGATGATCTCGACGCGCTGCTGCACGCCCACGGGCAGGTCCTCGACGACGGCGTCCGGGTCCACGTCGAAGCCGTACTGGGCGGAGATCTCCCGGATCCGCCGGCGGGTGGCCTCGAGGTCGAGCACGCCCAGGGCGCGGGTGTGCTCGTCGCCGAGGGCCACGTTCTCGGCCACCGTGAAGACGGGCACGAGCATGAAGTGCTGGTGCACCATGCCGATGCCCGCGCGCATGGCCTCACCGGGACCGGAGAACCGGACGGGCTCGCCGTCGAGGAGGATCTCCCCCTCGGTGGGCTCGTAGAGCCCGAAGAGGACGTTCATCAGGGTGGACTTGCCGGCGCCGTTCTCGCCGAGGAGGGTGTGCACCCGCCCCGACTCCACGGTCAGGTTCACGTCCTCGTTCGCGGCGAACGAGCCGAAGCGCTTGGTGATCCCGCGCAGTTCGAGCCTCATCGAGGGCCTTCCGTCTGGTCGATGCTCGTGGTGCCGCGCTCGGCGGCGGGGGCGGGCCGGGCGCCCGCGCGCCGCGGGGCCGGTCCGGAGGGGTCCGGGCCGGCCCTGCGGCGGTGGCGAGGCGGGTCAGGCCTCCGGGGAGTACTCCGAGCCGACCTTCAGCTCGCCCGAGACGATCTTGGCCTCGAGGTCCTTGAGCTCGTCCTTGAGCTCCTGCGGCACCGTGTCCTCGAAGTCGTGGAACGGGGCCAGCTCGACGCCCTTGTTCTCCAACGTGCCCACGTAGGGCTCGGCCGAGAACTCGTCCTTCAGGTCCGCGGCGATCACGTCGGCGACGGACTGGCCCATGTTCTTCTTCACCGAGGTGAGGATCAGGTTGCCGTCCTTGGTGGACTCGTAGCCGTCCGAGTCCGGCCAGATGACCTTGACGTCCTTGCCGCCCTGGTTCGCCTCGCGGACGGCGTCCAGGGTGCCCAGGCCCACGGGGCCGGCCACCGGCATCACGATGTCGGCGCCCTCGTTGATGAAGTTGGCGGTGTTCGTCTTGCCGTTGGCCACGTTCTTGAAGTCGCCCGTGAAGGAGCCGGTCTTCGCGTCCTTGTCCCAGCCCAGGACCTTGACGTCCTTGTCCTTGACCTCGTTGTAGTGCTCCACGCCGCGGGCGAAGCCGTCCATGAAGATGGTGACGGTGGGGATCTCCATGCCGCCGTAGGTGGCCACGGTGCCGGTCTCGGTGGTGCCCGCCGCCAGGTAGCCGGCCAGGAACGCCGCCTGCGCCGTGTCGTAGGTGAGCTTCTGGAAGTTGTCGGAGAAGCCCTCCGCGGTGACGTCCACGCCGAAGAAGTGGGTGTCCGAGTGCTGCGCGGCGATCGGCTTCATGGCGTCGCCGAGGAGGAAGCCCACGCCGATGACGGCGTCGCAGTCGGCGTTGACCATGGCGGTCACGTTCGGGGTGAACTCGCTGGGCTCGTTCGACTCGGCCTCGCTGGTGGTGATGCCGTAGGCCTTCTCGGCGGCCTTGAGGCCCTCGTAGGAGGACTGGTTGAAGGAGCGGTCGTCGAAGCCGCCCTCGTCCGAGACGATGCAGGCCTTGTAGTCCTTGTTGTCCGAGCCGACGCCGTCCACGGTGGCGATGGCCTCGCTCTCGGCGGCGCCGGAGCCCGAGGCCTCGGACTGCTCCGGCGGGGCGCCGCACGCGGTCAGCAGCAGGCCGGAGACGCCGAGCGCGGCGACGGGGAGCAGGAGACGACGACGGCGCGCGGCCGAGGGGGTGGCGATGCCCATGGGGTCCTCATTTCGGAAGGCACGGTGCGAGGTCCGCGGCCGGTGGCCGCGGAAAGACGGGGCCCGTGCGGGCGGCCCCGTCCGGATGAGCGCGAGTCTACCGAACGGTGGGCCCGTCCCCTCCGGCGGGTGCGGGCGGCGGGGTCAGTGGTGGTCCTCGCCCGTGAGCACCTGCAGCGCGGCGGCGGTGAAGACCCGCATGCCCACGCCGATGGCCCGCTCGTCCGGCGCGTAGTCCCCGCGGTGCAGATCGTAGATGGGGCCACCCGGGGACCGGGTGCCGAGGCGCAGCATGGAGCCGGGCACCTTCTGGGTCATCCAGGCGAAGTCCTCGCCGCCCATCGACTGCGGGGTCAGGACGATCGCCCGCGAGCCGAGCTCCCGCCGCGCCGCGGTCTCGATCAGCGCCGTCTCGCCCTCGGTGTTGTGCACCGGCGGGACGCCGCGCACGTGCTCGAGCTGCACGTGCACGCCGTACGGCGCGGCCACCTGCCGGACCACCTCGTCGAGCAGCGCACCGGCCTCCTCCCACACGTCCGCGTCGAGGCAGCGCATGGTCCCGGCCAGGTAGCCGGTGTTGTCGATCGCGTTGGGCGCGCTGCCGGCGGCGATCTGCCCCCACACCACGGAGACGGCCGAGCGCACGTCGATCCGCCGGGAGAGCACGGCGGGCACGTTCACGGCGATCTGGGACAGGGCGAAGACCATGTCCTCGGTGAGGTGGGGCCGCGAGGTGTGCCCCCCGCGTCCGGTGAGGGTGATCCGGATCGTGTCCGCCGCCGAGGTGATGGCGCCGATGCGGGTGCCGATCGAGCCGACGTCGACCTGGGGGTCGCAGTGCGCCGCCAGGATGCGGGGCACGTCGTCGAGGATCCCCTGCCGCAGCACGGCCAGGGAGCCGCCGGGCAGCCGCTCCTCCGCGGGCTGGAAGATGACGCGGACCGTGCCGTGGACCCGCTCGCCGACCGCGCGCAGGTCGGGGTCGGCGGTGGCCCCGCGGAGGATGCGGCCGAGGGCGACGGCCACACCCGCCATGACGGCGGTGTGCATGTCGTGGCCGCACGCGTGCGCGACGCCGTCATTGACGGACACGTAGGGCAGGCCGGTCTCCTCCTCGACCGGCAGCGCGTCGATGTCCGCGCGCAGGGCCAGCACCACCGGCCCCTCCCCGACGTCCACATAGGCGCCCGTGGACTCCATCCGCACGGGCGAGAGCCCATAGCCGGAGAGCAGCTCCACGATGCGGTCGGTGGTGCGGTACTCCTCATAGGAGAGCTCGGGATGCCGGTGCAGGTCCCGGCGGAAGGACACGATCTCGTCCTCGAGCTCGGCCACCACGGGGCCCACCGAGGGGACGGAGGTCGGACGGGGCCCGGTCAGCACGGAGTCGGAGGTGGTCATGGCCCAGCACCCTACTCCGGGGGTGCCGGTCGGTGCGGACCGGACCCGGCCGGGGACGCGGTCAGAGGACCTCGTCCACGCCCTCGGCCTTGAGCGCCTCGACGGCCTTCTTGACCTCCTGCGCGTGCTCCGTGGTGGTGACCAGCAGCGCGTCCTCGGTGTCCACCACGACGACGTCCTCGATGCCGATCAGCGCGATGACGCGCTTCGTGTCCGTCACCACGACGCCGGACGCGTCGTCCGAGTACACCCGCGGGGTGTCGCCGATCACCGTGATGCCGGAGGCGTCCTTGACCGGGTTCAGGCGGGCGATCGCCGCGAAGTCCCCCACGTCGTCCCACGTGAAGGAGCCGGGGATCACGGCCACGTCGCCGACGGCGGCGGCGGGCTCGGCCACGGCGTAGTCGATGGCGGTCTTCGTCAGCTCGGGCCACACCCGGGCCATGACCTCGTCCCGCTCCGGCGTCTCCCACGCGCGGGCGATCTCCATCAGGCCGGCGTGCAGCGCGGGCTCGTTCTCTTCGAGGTGGGCCAGCATGAGGCCCACGGGCGCCACGAACATGCCCGCGTTCCAGAGGTAGCGGCCGGACTTCACGTACTGCTGGGCGACCTTCAGGTCCGGCTTCTCCACGAACGCGGCGACGTCATGCGCGTCCGGAGCGCCGGCCACGCGGAGGCGGCGGCCCCGGCGGATGTAGCCGAAGCCCGTGGCCGCGTGCGTGGGCTCGATGCCGATGGTCACGATCCGGCCGGTGGCCGCCGTCTCGACGGCCTGCCGCACCGCGTCCTGGAAGACCTCCACCGGGGAGATCACCTGATCCGCCGCGAACGAGCCCATGATCGTGTCCGGGTCACGCAGGGAGAGGATCGCCGCGGCCAGGCCGATGGCGGCCGCGGAGTCCTTCGGCGAGGGCTCGAGCACCAGATCCGTCTCCGCCAGGGCCGGCAGCTGCGTGCACACCGCCTCCCGGTGGGCCTCCCCGGTCACCACGAGCATGCCCGCGGCCAGGGGCGCCAGACGGTCCCACGTGGCACGGATCAGGGTCTGGCCCGAGCCGGTGAGGTCGTGGAGGAACTTCGGCGCGGCGGCCCGCGAGAGGGGCCACAGGCGGGTGCCCACGCCCCCGGCGGGGATCACGGCGTGGAAGCGGGACAGGGCCGTGCCCGGCGCGGCCTCGCGCGGGGCATCGGTCAGGTTCGGATCGGTGCTCACCGGCCCAGACTACGGAACCGTCCGGACGGGGGACCACTCGACGCGTCCCAGGCGGGGCACAGCCCAGACCGAACAGGACGGCGGCGGGGCGCCGCACGCGTCACAGTGGTCGCCCGGGTCCCCGATCGGGCACGGAGGCGCGGGAAGGGTCTACCCTAGGCGGAGGAATCCACTCGCACACGCCCCTGCCCGTCGTCGTCCCACGGCGGAGGACCGGGATCGTGCATTCCCCCTGGAGGTATCAACCGTGTCTAGCGCCACTGCGCAGGCCCCGGCCAAGAACGGCCGCGGAACCCTGTACCGGGGCCACGGCGGCATGTGGTCCTGGGTGGGCCACCGCGTCACCGGCGTCGTCATCTTCTTCTACCTGCTCGTCCACGTGCTGGACACGGCCCTGGTCCGGGTCTCCCCCGAGGCCTACAACGCCGTGATCGGCTCGTACAAGACGTGGTACTTCGCGCTCGGCGAGGCCGGCCTCGTCGCGGCGATCATCTTCCACGCCCTGAACGGCCTGCGCATCATCCTGGTCGACTTCTGGAAGGGCGGCACCCAGCACCACAAGACCCTGCTGTGGATCGTGCTGGGGCTGTGGGTCGTCCTGACCCTGGGCTTCGCCATCCGTCATTTCAGCCTCGCACTCGGAGGTCACTGAGCCATGAGCACCACCGCTGAGACCACCATCGCGGCGCCCCGCAGCCGCCGTCTGGACCCCAAGTACACGCGCGACGGCGGCGGCCGCGGCAACTTCGAGATGCTCGCCTGGCTGTTCATGCGCATCTCTGGTGTCTTCCTCGTCGTGCTGATCGCCGTGCACCTGACCACCAACCTGCTGGTGGGCGACGGCATCCACGCCATCGACTTCGGCTTCGTGGCCGGCAAGTGGGCGCACCCGCTGTGGCAGTTCTGGGACCTGGCCCTCCTGTGGCTGGCCATGCTGCACGGCGCCAACGGCGTGCGCACGATCATCAACGACTACACCCGCCGCGGCAGCGCCCGCTTCTGGCTGACGATGATCCTGTACATCGCCACGGCCGTGATCATCATCCTCGGCACCCTGGTGATCTTCACCTTCGATCCCTGCATGGTGGACGCCTCCGGCGCCCTGCTCGAGGGCTCCCCGGCCTTCTGCGGCTGACCCCGGCAACGTTCACCCTGCGGTGCGGCCGGCCCGAGCGGCCGCCGCGTCACAGACACCCAGAAAGAGAGACCTGAATGCAGGTGCACAAGTACGACGTGGTGATCGTCGGCGCCGGCGGCGCGGGCATGCGCGCGGCCATCGAGGCCGGTCAGCGCGCGCACACCGCCGTCCTCACCAAGATCTACCCCACGCGTTCCCACACCGGCGCGGCCCAGGGCGGCATGTGCGCGGCCCTCGCCAACGTCGAGGAGGACAACTGGGAGTGGCACACGTTCGACACCGTCAAGGGCGGCGACTACCTGGTGGACCAGGACGCCGCGGAGGTCATGGCCAAGGAGGCCATCGACGCGGTGCTCGACCTCGAGAAGATGGGCCTGCCCTTCAACCGCACCCCCGAGGGCAAGATCGACCAGCGACGCTTCGGCGGCCACACCCGTGACCACGGCAAGGCGCCCGTGCGCCGCGCCTGCTACGCCGCGGACCGCACCGGCCACATGATCCTCCAGACGCTGTACCAGAACTGCGTCAAGCACAACGTGGAGTTCTACAACGAGTTCTACGTGCTCGACCTGCTGCTGGTGGAGGAGGACGCCGTGCGCGAGGACGGCACCGCCTACAAGCAGAAGCGCACCGCCGGCGTCGTCTCCTACGAGCTGGCCACCGGCGAGATCCACGTCTTCCAGGCCAAGTCGGTCGTCTTCGCCACCGGCGGCGCCGGCAAGGTGTACAAGACCACCTCGAACGCCCACACCCTCACCGGCGACGGCATGGCCATCGCCTACCGCGCGGGCCTGCCGCTGGAGGACATGGAGTTCGTGCAGTTCCACCCGACCGGCCTGGCCGGCCTGGGCATCCTGCTCTCCGAGGCCGCACGCGGCGAGGGCGGCATCCTCCGCAACGCGGACGGCGAGCGCTTCATGGAGCGCTACGCCCCCACCATCAAGGACCTCGCCCCGCGCGACATCGTGGCCCGGTCCATGGCCGAGGAGGTCCGTCAGGGCCGCGGCGCCGGTCCCAACAAGGACTACGTGCTGCTCGACCTGACGCACCTGGAGCCCTCGCACATCGACGAGAAGCTCCCGGACATCACCGAGTTCGCCCGCACGTACCTGGGCGTCGAGCCCTACACGGAGCCGGTGCCGGTGTTCCCCACCTGCCACTACTTCATGGGCGGCATCCCCACGAACATCAAGGCCGAGGTCCTCCAGGACAACGACACCGTCGTGCCGGGCCTGTACGCCGCCGGCGAGGTGGCCTGCGTATCCGTGCACGGGTCCAACCGCCTGGGCACCAACTCGCTGCTGGACATCAACGTGTTCGGCCGCCGCGCCGGCATCTACGCCGCCGAGTACGCCGTGCAGGCGGACTGGGTGGAGCTGCCCGAGGGCGGCGAGCTGCCGACCGTGGAGCACATCGAGAACCTGCGCTCCGCCACCGGCTCCGAGCGCGTCGCGGACATCCGCGCCGAGCTCCAGGAGTCCATGGACGCGGACATGCAGGTCTTCCGCGACGAGGACTCGATCCGCCGCGCACTGGCCAAGATCGAGGAGCTGCGCGGGCGCTACGAGAACGTGTCCGTCCAGGACAAGGGCCACCGCTTCAACCTCGACCTGCTCGAGGGCATGGAGCTGGGCTATCTCCTGGACATCGCCGAGGCGATGACCCTCGCGGCCCTGGGCCGCAAGGAGTCCCGCGGCGGCCACTACCGCGAGGACTACCCCGATCGCGACGACGAGAACTTCATGGCGCACACCATGATCTACCGTGACGAGACGGCGGAGATGGAGGGCGTCAAGGGCATCCGCTTCGAGACCAAGCCCGTCGTCGTGACCCGTTACCAGCCGATGGAGCGTAAGTACTGATGAGCCACTCAGCAACCGAGACCGAGGCCCCCGTGGCCCAGGCGCAGACCCAGTCCGCCGGCGGCGGCGCAGGCGAGGTCGAGAGCTTCGACATCGTGCTCAAGGTCCGCCGCTACCTCCCGGAGTCCTCCGAGGAGTCCTACTGGGACGAGTGGCGCCTGACCATGTACGGCACCGACCGCGTGCTGGACGCCCTGCACAAGGTCAAGTGGGACCACGACGGCACCCTGTCGTTCCGCCGCTCCTGCGCCCACGGCGTGTGCGGCTCCGACGCCATGCGCATCAACGGCCGCAACCGACTGGCCTGCAAGACGCTCCTGAAGGACCTCGACCTGTCCAAGCCCATCCTGGTGGAGCCCATCAAGGGCCTGCCGGTGGAGAAGGACCTGATCGTGGACATGGACCCGTTCTTCCAGTCCTACCGCGAGATCATGCCGTTCCTGGTCGCCGAGGGCCACGCGCCCACCAAGGAGCGCTACCAGTCCCAGGCCGACCGGGCGATCTACGACGACACCACGAAGTGCATCCTGTGCGCCGCGTGCACCTCGTCCTGCCCGGTGTTCTGGACGGACGGCCAGTACTTCGGCCCGGCCGCCATCGTCAACGCGCACCGGTTCATCTTCGACTCGCGTGACGAGGCCGGCGACATGCGCCTGGAGATCCTGAACGACAAGGAGGGCGTGTGGCGCTGCCGCACGACCTTCAACTGCACCGACGCGTGCCCCCGCGGCATCCAGGTGACCAAGGCGATCGCCGAGGTGAAGCAGGCCATCCTGGCCCGCCAGTTCTGATCCCCCGCACCACGACGGCGGCCCGTCTCCTCGCACGAGGAGGCGGGCCGCCGTCGTCGTGGGCGGAGCCCCCTCCCGCCGAGGCCCGCAGACGCGCCGTCACCGGACCGGCGTAGCGGCGTGTCTGCGGGCCTCGGCGTGGGGACGGGCGGGACCGGAGGCGGAGTCGGAGGCGGGGCGAGCTCAGACGTCGAAGGCGTCGCGCGTCTCCCGCCGGTGTGCCACACGCAGCCACACCGCGCTGGACACGAGCATCCCGACGACGGCGCCCAGCACGACCGGACCCCCTCCCCCGGCCTGCACCATCCGCCCGCCGTCGACCATCCAGAAGGCCGCCGTGAGCATCCCCAGCACCACGAACACGCTCCCCACGGGGCGCACGGCCCGAATCCGGCGGGTGATGCCGGCCAGGAGCACCAGGGTCAGGACGACCACCGCCGCGGCGGCCACCGGCCCCGCCCCCGCCGGGGTGAGGAACGCGGCGACGTCGGCGTCGGTGACCTCGCTCGCGCCCCAGGAGCGCGCCTCCAGCACGGCGCGGGCATAGGTGGGCGACAACTGCAGCGCGAGCACGCCCCCCACGCCGGCCGCGCTCAGTGCCCCCGTGACCGCCGTGACGGTCTGGAACAGGCGCAGGGGACGCAGGGCCGCGCGATCGGGACCGGGGTCGCGCTCCGTGGTCTCGTGGGGATCGTCGTGGAGGGGGTGCATGCCCCCCATCATGCCCGGCGGCGCAGGAAGGTCGTCGCGAGGCCCGGGTTGAAGGCGCACACGAGCCAGGCCGCGTTCACGAGCGCGAACAGCCCGCCCAGGACCAGGGGCAGCACCACGTCCCCGGCGGGGAAGACGAACAGGCGGATGGCCCCCAGCAGCGTCACGAAGATGGCGATCGAGGCGAACAGGGCACCCATGATGCGCGCCGTGTTGCTGTGCCGGGTCAGGCCGACGAGGACGATCGCGTAGACCGCCAGACCCAGCAGGGTCGCGAACCAGACACTGCCGGTGAGGGCGCCCTCGATGGCCTCGGCAGTCATCGCGGGCGACTGCGCGCCGCCCTCGGGCAGCGAGTCCGCGATGTCCTGGGCCGCGCCCGGGAGGAGGTTCCGCAGGATCGACGCGGCGTAGAGGACCGCGGACGCGACCGTGAGCCCGAGCAGCGCCCGGAACACGCCGGGGGTGCGGGCATCGGGGCGGATGAGCGGGCGGGCGTCCGGGCCGGAGTGCCCGGCGATGCGCCGCCGCGCTTCGTCCGGACCCACCACGGGCCGCCCGCCGCCGTCCAGGTCGTCGGAGTCGGGGGACACGGGATGCGGGGGTCGATGATCGGAGGCCATGTCGCCATGGTCTCCGCTGGCCGACGCCGGGGCGAGGGCTGGCGACCCAGGACTCGCCGCCGGCGAACGGCGTCGGGGTCAGGCGCGGCGGCCCTGACGGGTGTAGGCCGCGACCTGCGGGTTGAAGGCCTTGACCAGCCACAGGATGTTCACGATCACCAGCGCCAGGCTGAGCACGGAGGCCAGCACGCCGCCGATGCCGGGGTAGGTCACGAAGGAGAAGATGCCGCCGACGGCGCTGAGGGTGCCCAGGATCGCGACGACGATGCCGAGGATGCGGGCCCAGTTCTTGGCCCCGCGGAGGTTGAAGTACACCAGGGCGTACAGGGCCACGCCGATGAGCAGGACGATGATCGTGCCCACCGTCACGGAGGCGCCCACGACAGGCGCGATCTCCTCCACCTGCTCGGGGGTGAGGCCGCTCTGGCGAAGGGAGTCCCGCATGCGTTCGATGCTCTCCTCGCCGCCGAACAGGGCCGGCAGGGAGGACAGCACGTACAGCGCGAGCGACGTGAGTGTCAGCGTCAGGAGCGCGGGGAACGCGGCCGGCTCCGGGACGATGCCGTACGGGCTGCCCGGCTGGGCGCCGTAGCCCGGGGCCGCGTAGGGCTGCGTGCCGTAGCGGGAGCCCGCGGCGGGCTGGCCCGGGTTCGGGTCCTGGTGCGGTCGATCGGTGGTCATGGTGAGCTCCTCGGTGTCGGGGGTGCGGGTGGTGGTGATGACGGGCGCGGCGGCAGGATCACTCGTGCCGCAGTGCCTCGATGGGATCCTTGCGGGCCGCACGCAGGGCGGGCAAGGTGCCGGCGATGAACGCGATGGCCACGATCAGCAGCAGGATCAGCAGCAGGGCGAGGGGGTTGACCGCGAACAGGACCAGGCCGGTGACGCCGCTGAGGGGGCCGGTGGTCAGCACCTGGTTCGCGATGAGTCCGACGGCGACGCCCAGGCCGATGCCGATCAGCGAGCCGAGCAGGCCGATCACGACGGCCTCCATGGTGAACAGGCCGAAGATCTTCCCGCCGGTCATGCCGAGAGCCTTCATGAGGCCGATCTCCCGGGTGCGCTCCTGCACCGCCATGAGCAGGGTGTTGATGATGCCGAAGCTGGCGGCGAGCAGCGCGATGAGCGCGAAGCCGGTCAGCACCCACGTGACGGCGTCGATGATGCCGCGGATCACGCCGAGCTGCTCCTCGAGGGTCTGCGCCAGCAGGCCCTGGTCGGCCAGCGCCTGCTTCACGGCGTCCTCGTTCGCCTCCGGGTCCTCCACGATCGCCGTGGCCTGGAAGTAGGTGTCCCGCTGGGACTCCGGCAGGCCCTCCGTCGTGATGTCGTAGATCGCCTGCTCGAGCGACTCCGACGGCGTCGGGGCGGTGCCCGCACCGGACGCGGCCGCCTTCGTCACACCGACCACGGTGGCCTTCACGGACTTGTGCTCCTGCAGCGGGGTCGCTGCCACGACGGTCAGCTCCGTGCCGATCAGGTCCTCGGCGTCGCTGGCGCCCAGGTCCTCCACCCACGACTCGGGCACGACGATCTCGTTGGCCCCGGCCTCGGGGGCACGGCCGGCGGAGAAGGTGAGCATGTCGATCTCACCGGAGCTGCCCATGAAGCCGGTCTGCCACTTGCGGCCGTCCGGGCCCTGGATGTACTCCGGCTCGGCCACCCGATAGGTCTTCACCTCGGTGACGTGCTCGGTGTCCTCGATCGCGGCGAGGTCCTCCTGGGTGAGCAGCGGCATGCCGAACATCTCGCCGCCGGCGGCGTCCTGCTCCGTGTACTCCTGGGGCGAACCGCTCACCGCGCCGGCCGAGGACATGTCCTGCTGCTTCATCACGGTCAGCTCGCCGGGCTGGCCGAAGCCCTCGACCACGTTGTCCACGTACTTGTTGATTCCCGCGCCGAGCCCCGTGGTGAGGGTCAGCGTGAATGCGCCGATCACGATCGCGACGACGGTGAGGAACGTGCGCAGCTTGGAGCGCATCGTGTTGGCGAGCGCCGTGCCCGCGACGTCGGTGACCTTCATGCCCATGCTCCGTCCTGCTCGGTGCCGACGCGCTCGTCGGCGATGACCACGCCGTCCTGCAGCTCGACGCGACGGTCGCACTTCGCGGCCAGGTCGTCGTCGTGCGTGACCACCACGAGGGTGATGCCCTCGTCGCGGTGCAGGCCGAAGAGGATGTCCTCCACGGCCGCCGAGGTGGCGGAGTCCAGGTTGCCCGTGGGCTCGTCCGCGAACAGCACCGTCGGGTTGTTCACGAGCGCACGGGCGATGCACACGCGCTGCTTCTGGCCGCCGGAGAGGTCCGTGGCCTTGTTCTTCGCCTTGTCCGCGAGCTCGAGCCGCTCGAGCACCGCCATGCCGCGGCGGGTGCGCTGGGCCCGGCCCACGCCGGCGATCTTCAGCGGCAGCACGGTGTTCTCCAGGACCGTCTGGTTCGGGTTCAGGAAGAACTGCTGGAACACGAAGCCGAACCGCTCGTTGCGCAGCTGGGAGATCTCCGCGGCCTTGAGCTGGGAGACGGGACGGCCGTCCATCGCGACGACGCCGGCGGAGGGCTGGTCCAGCAGCGCCAGCAGGTGCATCAGGGTGGACTTGCCGGAGCCGGACTTGCCGACGACGGCCAGGGACTCGCCGCGCTGGATCTGCAGGGTGATGCCCTTCAGCGCGTCGAAGCGGGACGCCCCGCGACCGTAGACCTTGACGAGGTTCTCCGTCTCCAGGACGGGTTCGGCGCCGGGCGGGACCTCGGCGACGGCGGGGATGGGGACAGCGGTGGACATGGCTCCGGCACTCCTCTGTCGGTGGGGCTCGCCCCCGCTGCGGCAGGAGCGGAGGCAGTGCCTCCATCCTGACAGCCGCGCACGCGCCGCCGCCTCCGCCTCGAGTCGGAGAACACGACGGCCCGCGTCCCCCGCAGGTCGGGGGCGCGGGCCATCGTCGGGAGGCCGCGGGGCCGGTGCGGCCCGGCTCAGCGCAGCGGCGGCAGGAAGCCGACCTTGGCGTAGACGTCCTCGAGCACGGGCGTGGCCACGGCGCGGGCCTTCTCGGCTCCGGAGGCGAGGATGCGGTCCAGCTCAGCGGGGTCGGCGAGCAGCTCGAGGGCGCGCTCGCGCACGGGGGCCAGGCGCTCGACGACAGCGTCCGCCACCGCGACCTTGAGGTGCCCGTACATCTTGCCGACGAACTCCTCCTCGAGCTGCGGGATCGGCGTGCCGGACACCGCGGCGAGGATGGTCAGCAGGTTGGAGACGCCGGGCTTGGCCTCGCGGTCGAAGCGCACCTCGGTGCCGTCGTCGGTGACCGCGGACTTGATCTTCTTGGCGGTCTTCTTCGGCTCCTCGAGGATGTTGATGAGCCCGTTCGGGGACGCCGCGGACTTGGACATCTTCGACGTGGGGTCCTGCAGGTCGTAGATGCGCGCGCCGGTCTCCGGGTAGAAGCCGGTGGGCACCACGAACGTCTCGCCGTAGCGGTGGTTGAAGCGCTGGGCGAGGTCGCGGGTGAGCTCCACGTGCTGGCGCTGGTCGTCGCCCACGGGCACGCCATGCGGCTGGTAGAGCAGGATGTCCGCGGCCATGAGCATGGGGTACGCGAGCAGGCCGACGCCGGCCGCGTCCGCGCCCTGCTTGGCGGACTTGTCCTTGAACTGGGTCATGCGCATGGCCTCGCCCATGCCGGTCATGCAGGTCAGCACCCACGCCAGCTGCGCGTGCTCGGGCACCTGGGACTGGACGAACAGCGTGGAGCGCTCGGGGTCGATGCCGCCGGCGATGAACTGCGCGGCGGCCACCCGCGTGCGCTCCGCCAGGGCTGCCGGGTCCTGCGGCACGGTGATGGCGTGCAGGTCGGGGATGAAGAAGAACGCCTCGAAGTCGGCCTGGGTGCGCTCCCAGTTCACGAGGGCACCGAGGTAATTGCCCAGGTGGAGGGAGTCCGCCGAGGGCTGCATGCCGGAGAGCACGCGGTGCCGGGCGGACGCGCCGGCCAGGTGGGCGGTGGCGGCGGCGTCCTGGGCCAGGACGTCCTGGACGGAGTTCTTCTTCATGGTCATCTCAGCCTCGGGTCTCTCCTGCACGGTCAGAACTGGTAGTCGACCACGAGCGGGGCGTGGTCGGAGAAGCGGGTGCCCCAGCTGGGGGCGCGGTCCACGACGGCGGTCGTCGCCCGCTCGGCCAGGCCCGCGGTCGCCATGTGGTAGTCGATGCGCCACCCGGCGTCGTTGTCGAAGGCCTTGCCGCGCATGGACCACCACGTGTACGGGCCCGGCACCGGCCCGGCGAGAGCGCGGTGCACGTCCGTGAAGCCGAGCTCGCCGAAGAACCGGTCGAAGTAGGCGCGCTCCTCGGGCAGGAAGCCGGCCTTCTTCACGTTGCCCTTCCAGTTCTTGATGTCCAGCTCGGTGTGGCCCACGTTGAGGTCGCCCGTGACGAGGGCATGCCCCTCCCCCGCGGCCAGCTCGGAGAGGCGGCGGGCCATCTCGTCGAGGAACCGGTACTTGTCCACCTGCTTCGGGGTGTCGACCTCGCCCGAGTGCACGTACGCGGAGACCACGGTCAGCGGCGAGCCGTCCGGCAGGCGCAGGTCGGCCTCGATCCAGCGGCCGGCGTCGTCGAAGTACCCGTCGGCGTCGGCGATGCCCGTGCGGACCTCGCCGAGCGGGAACCGCGAGGCGATCGCGACGCCGGCCCGCCCCTTGGCGGCGGCCACGGCGTCCGCCAGGTGCACCTCGTCCCAGTCCTCGCCCACGATCTCGCGGACCAGCTGCGCCGTGACGTCCGCGGGGGCGCGCACCTCCTGGAGGGTGAGCACGTCCACGCCGCGGCCGGCGAACCACTCCCGCATGCCCTTGCGGTGCGAGGCGCGGATGCCGTTGACGTTCACGGTGGCCACGCGCACGGCGCCGTCGGCCTTGGGCGCCCCGGCGTGGGCGTGCACCACGGGCTCGCCCTCGGCGGGCTCGGGGTACTTCCCGGTGACGGGGTCCTTCTCGGGCAGCGCCGTCATCAGCCGATCACCGTCCCGCTCACCGGGCCCTCGGCGCCGCCGGTCCGGGACTCCTTGATCATGTCGCGGGCGTTGGAGGCCGTGATGTCGATGGTCTCCAGGGCGCGGTCCACCATCTCGCGGTCCATGCCCTCGCCTGCGGCGAGCTGCTCGCGCACCACGCGCACCTGCACCTGGGCGATCTTGAACGAGTGGTCCAGCTTGGTGTCCCGCAGGGGGTCCGCGGCCGGTGCCGGCGGGACCACCGCGGGGGCGGCGGCGTCGGCGTCGCGGCCGCGCAGGGCGGCGACGTCGGCGCGGGCGTTCTGCATGGCGGTGTCCACCTTGCGGCCCGCGGCCTGGACGCCACGGCGCATCTGCAGGTACACGACCACCGCGAACACGAGCCAGCCGGCGGCGACCGCGACCACGAGCCACCCGATCACGTCGTTCTGGTTCGCGGCGAAGATGATCGCCACGATCAGGATGACGATCATCGCGACGAAGCCGAGCGATCCCACGCGCAGGCCGGCGCGGGGGCCGCGGCGCGCGCCGTCGGGACCGGGGGTCAGGGACTGGGACATGGGTGCTCCTCCGGAGGGGCTCGTGGGGTCTGCCCTCCATCATCCCGCATCGTGGGGTGCGCTCCGAATCGGGCGGCCCGCGTCGGTACCTATCCTGAGGCGATGACCCCCCGCCCCCCGCACCCCGCCGACCCCGCGTCCGGGGCCTTCACCCCTGACCAGCGCCGCATCCTCACCGCACTGCTCATGCCGCTCTTCCTCGCGCTGATGAGCGTGTCCGTGGTGAACGTGGCGCTGCCGGCCATCGAGTCGGGCCTGGACGCCACGAGCGCGGATCTGCAGTGGGTGCTGGCGGGGTACACGCTGACGTTCGGCACCGTGCTCGTGGCCGCGGGCCGCGCCGGCGACCTGTGGGGGCGCAAGAACCTGTTCCTGGCGGGCATCACGCTGTACATGCTCGGCTCCCTGCTCTCCGGCCTGGCCGGGGACACTCTGCTGCTCAATGCCGGGCGCCTGCTCACGGGCCTGGGCGCGGGCGTGTTCAACCCCCAGGTCATCGGGTTCATCCAGTCGAACTTCCACGGCCGCGCCCGCGGGCGGGCCTACGGGCTCTTCGGCACCGTGGTGGGCCTCGGCGTGGCCGTGGGGCCCCTGCTCGGCGGGCTGTTCCTCGGCGCGTTCGGCCCCGAGTGGGGCTGGCGCTCCACGTTCCTCATGAACGTGCCCGTGGGCCTGGCCGCCGTCGCGATGGGCGCCCTCTGGCTGCCGCCGCCCACCCGCGTGCACGGCCTGCCCCCCGCCCCCGGACCACGCGGGATCGCCGCGCTCGATCCGGTGGGCGCCCTGCTGCTCGGCGCCGGCGGGGTGAGCCTCATGGTGCCGTTCATCGTCCCGGGCACCGCCTGGCTGCTGGTCCTCGCCGCCGCGCTCGTGACGGCGTGGTGGCTGTGGGAGAAGCGCGTGAAGGCCCGGGCGTCGGCCACCGGCGTGCAGCCCATGGTGGACCCGGCCCTGTTCCGGCGGCCGTCCTTCACGATCGGCGCGCTCGAGTCCACCATCTACCTGGCCACCATGCCGGCGGTGTTCGCGATCGTGGCGATCTTCCTGCAGCGCGGCATGGGGTTCACGCCGCTCGAGGCCGGCCTCGTGGGTCTGCCCGGCGCCGTCGTCGTGGCCTCCCTGTCCCCGTGGGTGGGTTCGATGGTGCAGCGGCGGGGGCCCGTGCTCGTGCTGCTCGGCGCTCTGGTGGGCCTCGTGTCGCTGGGGGTGCTCGCGCTCGCGTTCGAGCGCAGCGCGGCCGGCGCGTGGTCGCCGTGGATCGTGGGGGTGGGGCTGATCGTGCAGTCGGCCTCGCAGGCCCTGCTGCTCACCAGCACGCAGGTGCTGATGATGGACGACGTCGCCGGCCACGAGGCGGGGGCGGCCGGCGGCGTCGCCCAGACGGCGCAGCGTCTCGGCACCGCCCTGGGCCTGTCCGTGGTGACGGGCGCGTTCTTCGCGGCCCTGGCCGGCGCCGCAGCCGAGAGCGCCGGTCCGCCGTCGGCCGCGGCGTACGCGCACGCGGCCTCGACCGCCATGGGCATGGTGGCCGTGTGCTGGGCGCTCACCGCCGCGGTCGCGGCCCTGGACGTGGTCCGGCGGCGCCGCGCCGCGCGCGCGGCCTGACCGGCCCGCGGGGGCCTCAGCGCAGGAACAGCGCGCCGAGCCGGCGGGCGGCGAGCCACACCCCGACGCCGGCCATCACCACGAAGTAGAGGACGTGGCCGGCGGTCGCCCAGCTCAGCACGCCCACCGCGAGGGCGCGCATCATCTCCACGGCGTGCCACAGCGGGAACACGCGGATCACCCACTGGATCGGCTCCGGGTAGACCGCGAGCGGGAAGAACGTGGCCGAGAACAGGAACATGGGCATCAGCACGATCTGGACCCAGTCCATGTGCTGGAACGTCTTCATCCAGCTCGTCACCGCCATGCCGAGGGAGGCGAAGCCCAGCGCCACGAGCAGGGCGCCGGGGATCATGAGCAGCGCCGTCCACGAGGTGACGAGCCCGGCCACGGTCATGACGATCAGGAAGCCGACCGCGTAGATCAGCCCGCGCAGCAGCGCCATCGCGATCTCCCCGAGCGCCACGTCCAGCGGGCCCAGCCGCGTGGAGAGCATGGTCTGGTACGTCTTCGCGTAGCGCAGCTTGAAGAACACGTTCCACGTGGAGTCGTAGATGGCGCCGTTCATCGCCGAGACCGCCAGCAGTGCGGGGGCGAGGTACATGCCGTACGGGACGGGGGTGCCGTCCGGGCCGGCCACGTCGCCGACCAGCGCGCCGAGCCCCAGTCCCATGGAGGCCAGGTAGAGCACGGGCTCGAAGAAGCCGGAGAAGAACACCACCCAGTTGTTGGACTTCAGGGACAGGAACGCCCGCTCCATCACCGCGCGCACGTTGCCCGAGTACGCGCCGGCCAGCGGGCCGCGGCGCACGGGGATCTCGGGCATGGGCGGCACGGCGACGGCGTGTTCCCGCACCACCGACGACGACGGCGCGGCCGGGCCCGCCTGCGCGGCGGCGGGTGCGACGTCGGCGCGGGCGGCCCCGGTGCGCGCGGCACGGCGGCCCAGGCGCGGGGCACGGTCCCGGCGGGCGGCCGTGACGGCGTCGCGGTCCGGGGTGCCTCGGACCCAGCCGAGGCGGCGCGTGTAGATCCGCACCGCGAGCCAGGCCCCGCCGAGCGCGAGGGCCAGCAGGAACGCCACATGCGCCACGGTGAGCCAGACCGGCTCGGCCATCCCGTAGGAGAGCACGCGGCCGAGCTGGGCGGCATGCCACTGCGGGGAGAGCCAGCCGATCCAGCGCAGCCACACGGGCAGTACGTCCAGCGGGTAGAAGGTGGCGGAGAACAGGAACAGGGGCATGACCACGAGCCGCTGCAGGGTGGCGAACTGGCCCTTGTCCTCCTTCAGGGAGGCGGCGAACGCCATGATCGGCGCGCCGACGGCGAGCCCGCCGAGCGTGGCGGTGAGGACCTGCACCCACGCCCACGGGCTCGAGACCACGCCGAACGCCAGCATCACCAGCAGGAACACGGCGGCCTGGAACACGAACCGCAGGCTCACGGCCGCGAGGTGGCCCAGGGCGATCTGCGCCGGAGACAGCGGAGTGGCCTGCGCCGCGTAGTACGTGCGCTGCCATTGGAACCCGCCCATCACCGGGTAGGAGAACTCGACGGACGCGGTCATCAGCGCGCCCGAGGCCAGCAGCGCCGGGGCGATGAACGCGACGTAGGAGACCCCGCCCAGGGCGTCCTGCGGCATCCCGCCGCCCATGAGCTGGGCCAGGCCCAGGCCCATGGCCAGCAGGTAGAGCACGGGCTCGCCGAGCGCCCCGACGAGCAGCACCGCGCCGTAGCGGCGCATGTTCCGCAGCTGGTGTTCGGCGTAGAGCAGGACGCCGCGGCGCCTCACGCGCTCCGCGGACGCCGCCGCGGTGACCGGCGGGCGCAGCGGCTCGGCGGGCGAGGCGGGGCCGGGGGCCGTCGTCGTGATGGGGGACGGCACGGGTCAGTCCACCAGGGTGCGGCCGGTGAGGATGAGGAACACGTCCTCGAGGCTCGCGCGGCGGGTCAGCGTGGTGACGGGGGCGGGCAGGGCGCCCTCGTCGACGAGGCGCTGCACGACGTCGTGCAGGTCGTCCGCGCGTCGGGCGTAGACGAGGACGCGGTCCGGGAGGACCTCGACGCGGTGCACGACGCCGTCACCCGCGTGGGCCTGGACGGTGCGGGCTGCGGCCTCGTTGCGGTCCGCGCCGAAGCGCGCCTCGAGGACCTCGCGGGAGGCGTGCTCGCGGATGAGCTCGGCGGGGGTGCCGGCGGCCATGATCTCGCCGCCGTCGACCACGACGAGCCGGTCGCACAGCTGCTCCGCCTCGTCCATGTGGTGCGTGGTCAGCAGCAGCGTGGTGCCGCGTTCCTTGAGCCGGTAGAGGCGGTCCCACAGGATGTGGCGGGCCTGCGGGTCCAGGCCCGTGGTGGGCTCGTCGAGGAGGAAGAGGGCCGGCTCGTTGACCAGGGCGCGGGCGATCACGAGCCGGCGCTTCATGCCGCCGGAGAGGTCCGTGACCTTGGCGTCCGCCTTCTCGGTGAGCTGGGCGAAGACCAGCAGCTCCTCGGCCTTGGGCCGCAGGTACGAGTAGGGCAGGCCGAAGTAGCGGCCGTAGATCAGGATGTTCTCCCGGGCGGTGAGCTCCTCGTCCAGGTTGTCCTGCTGCGGCACCACGCCCAGGCGCGCACGGACGGCCGGCCCGTCCTCCTCCGGGTCGATGCCCAGGATGGTCAGCTCGCCCGCGGTGCGCTGCGAGGTGCCCGCGAGCATGCGCATGGTGGTGGACTTGCCCGCGCCGTTGGGGCCGAGCAGGCCGAAGCACTCGCCGGGGCGCACGTCCAGGTCGATGCCCTTCACGGCGTGGAACTCGCCGTACTGCTTGCGCAGCCCACGGGCACGGATGACGGAGGCGTCGCCGGGGGACGCATGCAGAGTGGTGTGACTCACAAGCCGACAGCATAGGCGCATCGCCCGCCCGGACGCGCGCCGCCCCCTCGGCGACGAACCCTGCGATATGGCCCCCATCCGGGGTGGATGGGGGCCATATCGCAGGGTTGGTCGCGGGAGTGGGAGAGGTCAGGCGCCGGCCCGCTCCCCCGCCCAGTCCTCGCCGTCGGCGGCGCGCTCGGCGGCCTCGACGACGTTCGCCAGCAGCATGACGCGGGTCATCGGCCCGACGCCCCCCGGGTTCGGCGCCATCCAGGCCGCCTTCTCCTTCACGGCCGGGTCCACGTCACCCAGGACGCGGGACTTCCCGTCCTCCCCGGTCACGCGCGAGACGCCCACGTCCAGGACGATCACGCCCTCCTTGACCTGTTCCGGCGTCACCATGTGGGCGGAGCCGGCGGCGGCGATCACGACGTCGGCGCTCGCCAGCAGCTCGTCGAGGTTCGTGGTGCCGGTGTGGGCCAGGGTCACGGTGGCGTTGACCTCGCGGCGGGTGAGCACGAGGCCGGCGGGCCGGCCGATGGTCACGCCGCGGCCGATCACGAGCACGTGCTTGCCGGCCAGCTCCACACCGTGGTGGCGCAGCAGCTCGACGCAGCCGGCCGGGGTGCACGGCAGCGGCGAGTCCAGCTCGCCGCCGACCGAGGCCACGAGCCGCCCCAGGTTCATGGGGTGCAGGCCGTCCGCGTCCTTGTCCGGGTCGATGGCCTCGAGCACCTTCTGGGTGTCCACGTGCCGGGGCAGCGGCAGCTGGACGATGTAGCCCGTGCAGGCCGGGTCCTCGTTCAGCTCGCGCACGACGTCG
Organism: Micrococcus luteus; assembly: GCF_022664405.1. NCBI lineage: Bacteria > Bacillati > Actinomycetota > Actinomycetes > Micrococcales > Micrococcaceae > Micrococcus > Micrococcus luteus. The sequence continues at coordinate 22,760 of NZ_JAKRLB010000007.1, forward strand.
AGGATCTGCTCCTCCGTCGCGTCCGCGGGCAGCTCACGCTGGATGGACTCGATGCCCACCTCGGCGCAGTCGCGGTGCTTGCCCGCCACGTACTTCTGCGAGCCGGCGTCCTCACCGACGAGCAGGGTGCCGAGGCCGGGGGTGTGCCCGCGCTCGGCGAGGGCGGCCACGCGGCCGCGCAGCTCCTTCTTGATCGCGGCGGCGGTGGCCTTGCCGTCCAGGACCTTCGCGGTCATCGGCGGCTCACCAGCCCTCGAGGCCGTCGTAGAGCGGGAAGTCCTCGGTGAGCTTCACGACGCGGGCGCGCAACGCCTCCACGTCCGGGCTCGGCTTGAGGGCCTCGGCGATGACGTCGGACACCTCGCGGAACTCGGCCTCGCCGAAGCCGCGGGAGGCCAGCGCGGGGGTGCCGATGCGCAGGCCGGAGGTGGTCATCGGCGGACGCGGGTCCCACGGCACCGAGTTGCGGTTCACCGTGATGCCGACCTCGTGCAGGATGTCCTCGCCCTGCCTGCCGTCCAGCTGGGACTCGCGCAGATCCACCAGGACCAGGTGCACGTCCGTGCCGCCGGTGAGCACCGAGATGCCGTGCTCGGCCATGTCCGGGGCGGTCAGTCGCTCGGCCAGGATCTGCGCACCGGCCAGGGTGCGCTCCTGCTTCTCCTTGAAGTCCGCGGAGCCGGCGATCTTGAAGGCCACGGCCTTGCCCGCGATCGCGTGCATCAGCGGGCCGCCCTGCTGGCCCGGGAACACGGCGGAGTCGATCTTCTTCTTCAGCTCCTCGGTGGAGAGGATGAAGCCCGAACGGGGGCCGGCGAGGGTCTTGTGCACGGTGGAGGAGACGACGTCGGCGTGCGGCACCGGGTTCGGGTGCAGGCCGGCGGCCACGAGGCCGGCGAAGTGGGCCATGTCCACCCAGAGCCTGGCGCCGACCTCGTCCGCGATCGAGCGGAAGGCGGCGAAGTCGAGCTGACGGGGGTAGGCGGACCAGCCGGCCACGATCACCTTCGGCCGGGCCTCGAGGGCCTTCTCGCGCACCTTGTCCATGTCGATGCGGTGGGTGTCCGGCTCCACCTCGTACGCGGCGATGCTGTAGTTCTTGCCGGAGAAGTTCAGCTTCATGCCGTGCGTCAGGTGGCCGCCGTGCGCCAGGGACAGGCCCATCATCGTGTCCCCGTGGTCCAGCAGCGAGGTCATCACGGCCACGTTGGCCTGGGCGCCGGCGTGCGGCTGGACGTTGGCGTGCTCGGCGCCGAACAGGTCCTTGGCGCGCTGGATGGCCAGGTTCTCGGCCACGTCCACGAACTCGCAGCCGCCGTAGTAGCGGCGGCCCGGGTAGCCCTCCGCGTACTTGTTGGTCAGCACCGAGCCCTGCGTCTCGAGGATGGCCCGCGGCACGAAGTTCTCCGAGGCGATCATCTCGAGCGTGCCCCGCTGGCGGCCGAGCTCGTCCGCGAGCGCCGCGGCGATCTCCGGGTCCACCTCGGCGAGGGGCTGGGTGTTGATGTCGGGCGTCTGCGTCACGGGGGTTCCCTTCGAACGGGGGTCTGTGCGGCCGGAAGGCTCCGGTGCCCTCCATCCTAGTGACCGGGCGCCGTCGTCGGGCCTGCGCGACGGCGCCCCGCGGCCCCGGCGACCGACCCCGACACACGGTTCTTTTGACTGATTCAGAAATATGCCAAGATCGGGGGTGACGCCGCCCACCGCGCCGATCGGTGCGCGGCCGACGTCGATCGACGAAGGAGAGTTCCATGACGGAGTACCAGAAGACGACCCCGCACGCGACCGGTTCCACCCGCCAGAACGGCGCCCCGGCCGTCAGCGACCGCCAGTCCCTGACCGTGGGCAGCGAGGGGCCCATCGTCCTGCACGACACCCACCTGCTGGAGACCCACCAGCACTTCAACCGCATGAACATCCCGGAGCGCCGCCCGCACGCCAAGGGCTCCGGCGCCTTCGGCGAGTTCGAGGTGACCGAGGACGTGTCGAAGTACACCAAGGCCCTCGTGTTCCAGCCCGGCACGAAGACCGAGACCCTCCTGCGCTTCTCCACCGTGGCCGGCGAGCTCGGCTCCCCGGACACCTGGCGCGACGTGCGCGGCTTCGCGCTGCGCTTCTACACCGAGGAGGGCAACTACGACCTCGTCGGCAACAACACCCCGATCTTCTTCCTGCGCGACCCGATGAAGTTCACCCACTTCATCCGCTCGCAGAAGCGTCTGCCGGACTCCGGCCTGCGCGATGCCACCATGCAGTGGGACTTCTGGACCAACAACCCCGAGTCGGCGCACCAGGTGACCTACCTGATGGGCCCGCGCGGCCTGCCCCGCACCTGGCGTGAGATGAACGGGTACGGCTCCCACACCTACCTGTGGGTCAACGCCCAGGGCGAGAAGCACTGGGTGAAGTACCACTTCATCTCCCAGCAGGGCGTGCACAACTTCTCGAACGACGAGGCCACGAAGATGGCCGGCGAGAACGCCGACTTCCACCGCCAGGACCTGTTCGAGTCCATCGCCAAGGGCGACCACCCCAAGTGGGACCTCTACATCCAGGCGATCCCCTATGAGGAGGGCAAGACCTACCGGTTCAACCCCTTCGACCTGACGAAGACGATCTCCCAGAAGGACTACCCGCGCATCAAGGTCGGCACGCTGACCCTGAACCGCAACCCGGAGAACCACTTCGCGCAGATCGAGTCCGCCGCGTTCAGCCCGAGCAACACCGTGCCGGGCATCGGCCTCTCCCCGGACCGCATGCTCCTGGGCCGCGCCTTCGCGTACCACGACGCCCAGCTGTACCGCGTGGGCGCCCACGTGAACCAGCTGCCGGTGAACCGCCCCAAGAACGCGGTGCACAACTACGCCTTCGAGGGCCAGATGTGGTACGACCACACCGGCGACCGCTCCACCTACGTGCCGAACTCCAACGGCGACTCCTGGTCGGACGAGACCGGCCCGGTGGACGACGGCTGGGAGGCCGACGGCACCCTGACCCGCGAGGCCCAGGCCCTGCGCGCGGACGACGACGACTTCGGTCAGGCCGGCACCCTCGTCCGCGAGGTCTTCTCGGCCCAGGAGCGCGAGGACTTCGTGGAGACCGTGGCCGGCGCGCTGAAGGGCGTCCGCCAGGACGTCCAGGCCCGCGCCTTCGAGTACTGGAAGAACGTGGACGCTACGATCGGCCAGCGCATCGAGGACGAGGTCAAGCGCCACGAGGGCGACGGCATCCCGGGCGTCGAGGCCGGCGGCGAGGCCCGCATCTGACGGCTCCCTCCCCCGGCGGGCGCCCGCGCGGGCTCCGCTGAACGCGCGGCGGCCGCTCCCTCACACGAGGGGGCGGCCGCCGTCGTCGTGGGGCGGTTGTTCCGGTCAGCGCTTGCCCCAGCGGCGCTCCTGCGCCTGGGACAGCTTGTCCTTGACCACCTTCACGACCGTGTCCTTGGCGGGCACGGCCACGTTGTCCCGCAGCGGGACGGCGACCTTGTCACGCACGGTCTCGAACGCGGAGGCCGCCACGGCGCCGACCTGGGCCAGCTTCGACTCACCCTCGGCGTCCGAGGCTCGGGTCTCGTCGCGGTCCGCCCGCAGGTCCGGGAGGGCGGCGCCCTCGGTGTCGTCCTCGGCGGGCTCCTCATCCGTGGGGGCGGAGGAGGTGGAGGTGTCCGGGGCCACGGTCGTGGGCGTCGACGACGTCGGCGCGGCGGTCCCGGCAGTCCCGGCGGTCCCAGCAGTCCCGGCGGCCCCGGCGGCTGCCGCCGACTGCGCGGCGCGGGCCTCGCGGCGGGTCGCCGGGGTGGTGTCCTCCGCGCGGCCGGACGAGGCTGCGGTCGGATCCAGCTCCGGGGTGCCGCCCAGGGGCGTGGCCGGCGTGGTGCCGGCGTGGGTCTCCGGGGCCTCGGCCCGGCGGGTGGCCGGGGCGGCCTCGAGCGGCGGGCGCTCAGCCGCGGGCTCGACCGCCGCCGGCTGCGCGACGTCCGCGCCGTGGTCATCGGTGCGCGCCGGCCCGCGGTCCGCCTCCGCCACGCGACCGGGCACCCCGGGCGTGCCGTCGATGCGCAGGGACCCGGCGGCCGAGCGCTCCGCCCCGTCGGCGCCGTTCTGCAGGGCCTGGTCCGACTCGGTGGCCACGACGGTGACCGAGCCGTGCGCGGTGGTGGCGACCGTGTGCGTCTCGAGGTGCTCGCCCTGAGGGACGGGGATCGCCTCCGTGGCGAGCTCCTTGGTGGGGGTGTGCTCGGCGGCGACCTCGTCGGCGGGGACGGTCCCGTGCACGTGCTCGGGAGCCGGGGTGAGGTGGCTCCTGTGCTGCGGAGCCTCGGCGGCCGGTGCCGCCGGGGCGGGGGTCTCGGTCACCGCAGACGGGGAGGCCGGGGTCGCCGGGACGTCCGCCGCGGGCGTCTGCTCGTCCAGGGTGACGCCGGAGCCGCCGGCCACACCGGCCGCGCCCAGGCCCACGGTGTCCGCCTCGCGCGCCGTGCTCGGCGCCGCCGGAGCGGGGCGCAGAGTGCCCCGGGTGGCCGGAGCCGCGGCGTCGCGGCGGTGGGTCTGAGCGGCGGCGTCGGCGCTCGGGGCGTCGTGCTGGTCCACGGTCACCCCGGCACCGCCGGCCACGCCGGCGACGGACTCGTCGGTCTCGCGGTCCGCCGCGGCGGTGTCGGACGCAGCCGGACCCCCGGCGGGCTTCACCGCGGCCGCGGGGCGAGCGTCCTTCTCGGCCGCCACCTCGTCCAGGCGGGAGAGGCGGGTCGGGGCCGCGGGGGCGGCCGCGGCGGCGGCCGCCTGCTCACCCGCGGTGTCCGCGCTGACGCCCCGGCGCTCAAGCAGGGTCTCGGCCACCTCGGTCTCGGCCTCGCGACGACGTCGCGAGGCGACCACCGAGAGGATGATCAGGATCAACAGCACGACAATGATCGCCGCGATGATCCAGTAGAGGGTGGACTGTGGCATGGGGTGCTCCTCGGTTGCTGGGGCGACCGGCCGTGCCGGGCGCCGCGTCGTGCCTCCCCCGCCGCCACGCGGCGGGGAACCTGGTCTTGAGGATGACACGGGGCCCGGCCCCCCGACCAGGGATCAGCCCCGTCATCCCGCGGTTCCGCGCGGTCGGCACCGCCTACCATCGACGCCATGGACACGGCAGCCCTCTCCCCCAGCCCCTCCCCCGCCTCCGGCGCCGAGCACGCCCACGTGCTCACGCTGGCCTGCACGAACCGCAAGGGCATCGTGCACGCCGTGACGGGCGCCCTGCTGGGCGTGGAGGCGGACATCACCGAGTCGCAGCAGTACGACTCCCCGGACACCGGCGACTTCTTCATGCGCGTGGAGTTCGTGACCCCGGCCACGTGGGAGGACATCGACCAGGCGCTCGCGCCGGTGCGCGAGGAGTTCGGCATGCGCATGGGCCTGTGGGACGCGGCGCACCGCATGCGCACCCTCGTGATGTGCTCCAAGGACGGGCACACCCTCAACGACCTGCTCTTCCAGCAGCGCGCCGGCACCCTGCCCATCGAGATCCCCGTGGTGGTCTCGAACCACCTGGACCTGCAGCCGCTCGCCTCCTTCTACGGCGTGCCCTTCATCCACGTGCCCGTCTCCAAGGACCCCTCGAGCCGGGACTCCAAGGAGGCCGCGGAGGACCGGCTGCGCGACCTGATCGCCCAGTTCGACATCGAGCTGGTGGTCCTGGCCCGCTACATGCAGATCCTCTCGGACGAGCTGTGCCGGGACCTGGCCGGGATGGCCATCAACATCCACCACTCGTTCCTGCCCTCCTTCAAGGGCGCCCGCCCCTACCACCAGGCGCACGAACGCGGCGTGAAGCTCATCGGCGCCACCGCCCACTACGTGACCGCCGACCTGGACGAGGGCCCGATCATCGCGCAGTCCGTGCAGCCGGTGACCCACGCCCAGACCGCCGCCGACTTCGTGGCCCGCGGCCGCGACGTCGAGGGCTCCACGCTCGCGCAGGCCGTGCGCTGGCACGCCCAGCACCGCGTCCTCGCGGACGGCCGGCGGACCGTCGTCTTCAGCTGAGCCCGGGACGACGGCGCCACGCGGCGCCGTCGTGCTGCCCGCCTAGGCTGGTGGCATGGCCCACATCATCACCGTCGCGGGTGCCACCCCGCGCATCCACGAGTCCGTCTTCCTCGCCCCGACCGCCGCGATCACCGGCGACGTCGAGATGGCCGAGCGCTCCTCCGCCTTCTACGGCGTCTCCGCCCGCGGCGACTCCGCCCCCATCCGGGTCGGCACGGGCACCAACCTGCAGGACAACGTGGTGCTGCACGCGGACGAGGGCTTCCCGTGCACCCTCGGCGCCGGTGTCTCCGTGGGCCACTCCGCCGTGGTGCACGGGGCCACCGTGGAGGACGACTGCCTGATCGGCATGTCCGCCACGGTGATGAACGGCGCGGTCATCGGGGCCGGTTCGCTCGTGGCCGCCGGCGCCCTGGTGCTCGAGGGGACGCAGGTCCCGGCCGGCTCGCTCGTGGCGGGCGTCCCCGCGAAGGTCCGCCGCCCCCTCACGGACGAGGAGCGGGAGGGCCTCAAGAAGAACGCGGCCACCTACCTGCGGCTGTCCGCCGCGCACCGGGACGCCGTCGCCGGCTGAACCGGGCCCGGAGGATGTGGGACGGTGGGCACCATGCCCACCTCTTCCGCTCTCCCCCGCACCCGACCCGACGACGTCCCCGAGCGCCTGCTCGTCCTCCCCGCGGCGCAGGACGTCGCCGGCACCCCCTACGCCCACGCCCGTCGGCTGGCCGAGCAGGCCGTGGCCGACGTCGGCGGCGCCGCCGTGGCCGAGGGCGACACCTCCGCCACGGCCCTGCTGATGGTCCGCCCGATCCCGGTCGATGCGCTCGCCGCGGCCCTGGCCGCCCACCCCCACGTGAGCTGGGTGCAGCTCCCGTTCGCCGGGATCGAGCCGTTCGTCCCCCTCGTGCGCAGCCGCCCGGACATCGTGTGGACGTCCGCCAAGGGCACGTACGCTCCGCCGGTGGCCGAACACGCGCTGCTGCTCACCCTGGCCCTGCTGCGGGACCTGCCCGCGCGCGTCCGCGCCACCACGTGGGGCCCCTCCTCCGGTCGCACCCTGAACGGCCTGAATGCCGTGGTCGTGGGCGGCGGCGGGATCGCACAGGAGTACATCCGCCTGCTCAAGACCTGGGACGTGCACGTCACCGCGGTCCGCCGACGCGCGGGCGACGTGCCCGGCGCGGACCGCACCGTCACGACCGACCGCCTCGACGAGGTCCTGCCCGGCGCACAGGTGGTGATGATCGCCGCGGCGGCGCCGAGGAGACCCGCGGCATGTTCGACGCCGACCGCCTCGCCCTCCTGGACGAGGACGCCGTGCTCGTGAACGTCGCCCGCGGGGCGCTGGTGGACACGGACGCCGTCGTCCAGGCCCTCGCGGCGGGCCGGCTGCACGGCTTCGGCACGGACGTCACCGACCCCGAGCCGCTGCCGGAGGGCCACCCGCTCTGGACTGAGGAGCGGGCCCTCATCACGCCGCATACGGCGGACACCCCGGAGATGTGCGTCCCGCTGCTCCACGCGCGGGTCGAGCGGAACCTGCGGGCCCGCGCGGCCGGGACGGAGCTGGAGGGCCTGGTGGACGCCGAGGGCGGGTACTGACCCGCCTCCGGCGTCCCCGGCGCCGGCTCAGCGGCGCGGCGCGTCCGCCTCGCGCGCGACCGCGTCACGCTCGGCCGCCATCTCGATCTGGCGGCGACGCTCCTCGGCGGCCCGGCGGGTCAGCTCGGCGCCGGCCTCGGGGTCGCGGGTGAGGTTCTCACCGGTGGTCGGGTCGAACAGGTGCACCCGCGTCGTGTCCACCCACAGGCGGGTCGGCGTGCCCGGCCGGGCGCGGGACTCGCCGGAGAGGGTGGCCACGACGACGGGGCGCAGCTCGTCCGCGTCCAGGTCCTTGGCCAGCGAGGAGAGCATCTCGGCCACGGCCGGGTCCGGATCGAACTCGATGTAGCCGTACTGCTCGTGGCCCAGCCACTCCAGGTGCGTGAGCGTCGCGTCGAAGGTGGAGCCCTGGTCGCGGCGGCTGTCCTCCACCAGCTCGGCGTCCTCGAAGAACTCCGGCCGCAGACCGAGGAAGACGATGTCCCGCCCCTCGGCGGCGCGGGCCTTCTCGGGCGGCACCGGGATGTCGCCGATCGGCGAGGACAGCACGTGGCCGCCCTCCTTCTGCTTCAGCGAGGCGGGCAGGAAGTTCATCGACGGCGAGCCGATGAAGCCGGCCACGAACAGGTTGAGCGGCTGCTCGTAGAGCTCGCGCGGGCTGGCCACCTGCTGCAGCTCGCCCTTCTTGAGCACGGCCACCCGGTCGCCCAGGGTCATGGCCTCGGTCTGGTCGTGCGTCACGTAGACGGAGGTGGTGGCCAGGCGGCGCTGCAGCTGCGAGATCTCCGCGCGCATCTGCCCGCGCAGCTTGGCGTCCAGGTTGGACAGCGGCTCGTCGAAGAGGAACGCGTCCGCCTCGCGCACGATCGCCCGGCCCATGGCCACGCGCTGACGCTGGCCGCCGGAGAGGTTGCCGGGCTTGCGCTCGAGGTGGTCCTCGAGCTCGAGCACGCGGGCGGCGTCGCGCACCTTGCGGTCGATCTCCTCCTCGGAGGGCTTGTTCTCCTTGATCAGCCGCAGCGGGAAGGCGATGTTCTCGTACACCGTCAGGTGCGGGTACAGCGCGTAGTTCTGGAACACCATCGCGAGGTTGCGGTCCTTGGGGGCCGCCTCGTTCACGCGGCGGCCGTCGATCAGCATCTCGCCGTCGGTGATGTCCTCGAGGCCCACGATCATGCGCAGCAGCGTGGACTTGCCGGAGCCGGAGGGGCCCACGAGGATGACGAACTCGCCGTCCTCGATCTCCAGGTTCACGTCCTTGATGGCGTGGAAGCCGTCGTCGTAGGTCTTGTCGATGTGGTTCAGGGTGATGGAGGCCATCGGGGGGTCCTTTCGGGAGGTCTCGTGTGCGGGCCTCAGCCCTTCACCGCGCCGTTGGTCAGGCCGGCCACGATCTGACGCTGGAACGCCAGCACCAGGATCACGATCGGGATGGTCACGATGATCGCGGCCGCCGAGATGGCCCCGGTCGGCGACTCGAACTGCGAGGCGCCGGTGAAGAAGGCCAGGGCGGCGGGCACGGTGCGCGCGGTCTCGGTGGAGGTCAGGGAGATGCCGAACACGAAGTCGTTCCAGGCGATGAAGAAGGCGATGATCGCCGTCGTGAAGACGCCGGGGGCGGCCAGCGGGACGATCACCTTGCGGAACGCCTCGAGCGGGGTCGCGCCGTCCACCTGCGCGGCCTGGTCGAGCTCCCACGGGATCTGGCGGAAGAACGCGGCCAGGGTCCAGATGGAGATCGGCAGGGTCAGGGACAGGTAGGGGATGATCAGGCCGAGCCACGTGTCGTACAGCCCGAGGGTGCGCCACATGTTGAACAGCGGCGTCACCAGGGAGATGACGGGGAACATCGAGACCATCAGGGACACCGTGAGCACGAGCCGCTTGCCCGGGAAGTCCAGGCGGGCGATCGCGTAGGCGCACAGCGTGGCCAGGATGACGGCGATGATCGTGGCGATCACGGTGATGCCGATCGAGTTGCGCAGCGCCGTGAGGAACAGCTCGCGCGAGCCGCCCACGAAGATCTCCTCGTAGTTCACGGTGGACCACTGGGTGGGCAGCAGCTTGCCGTTGGCGAGGTCGGCGGGCGTCTTGAAGCTGGTCGCGAAGATCGAGAACAGCGGGAAGAGGCACCACACGCCGATCACGACGGTGAGGATCCACCACAGTGCGGTGGCCTTCCCGGTGCCGCGACGGTGGGGCGCGCGGCCCTCAGGCGCGCGGCCCTCGGGGGCGGGAGCGGATGCGGCGGTGCTCACTTGGAACCTCCTCGGTCGGCCAGGTCCACCTTGAAGCCCTTGACGGCGATGACCGCCATGAGGGCCACGCACAGGAACAGGATCACGGAGACCGCCGAACCCATGCCGATCTCGAGCCGGCCGATGGACGTGCGGTAGGCCAGCAGCGAGAGGACCTCGGTGCCGTAGGCGCCGTTGGTCATGATGTAGATGGAGTCGAAGATGCGGAACGCGTCCATCGCGCGGAACAGGACGGCCACCATGATCGAGGCCTTCATGTTCGGCAGGATGACCAGCTTCATCCGCTGCCACCACGAGGCGCCGTCGACGGAGGCGGCCTCGGTGAGGTCGCCCGGCACCTGGGCCAGGCCGGCCAGCAGGAGCAGGGAGATGAACGGGGTGGTCTTCCAGATCTCGGAGAGCATGATCACGAACAGCGCGGTGCTGCCCTGCGCGAACCAGTTCAGGTCCGCGTCGACGCCCGGCAGCCACTCGAACCAGGCGTTGATGTAGCCCGAGTCGATCGAGAACATGTAGAACCACGCGAACGCGGAGACCACGGTGATGATGCCGTACGGCACCAGGATGATCGTGCGGATCAGGCCGCGGGTCTGCTTGATGGCGTGGTGCATGGCCAGGGCCAGCAGGAAGCCGAGGATGAGCTCGACCACCACGGTCACCACGGTGATCAGCAGGGTCACCCCGAGGCCCTTCCAGAACACGGGGTCCGTGAGGATCACGCCGTAGTTGCCCAGGCCCACGAACTCGCGGTCGCCCGGCGCGGTGAGCCGGTACTTGAACAGCGAGTCGTAGAGGGCCTGCAGGATCGGGTACAGGACCACGAACAGCATCACGAAGAACGCGGGGCCGGCCAGGAGCCAGCCGAGACGCGCCTCGGACTTCGCGCGCTGGGACTTCACCCGGCGGGGGCGACGACCCTCGGCGGCGCGCGGGGTGGATGCGGCGGGTGCGGTGTCGACGTGGCTCACAGCAGACGCTCCCCTCTCAGGACTTCCTGGATGAAGTCGTCGGTCTCGGCCGGGGTGGACTCGGAGACGCCCGACGGCGGCGCGTAGCGCTGCTGGATCGCGGTGGAGACCTCGTTGTAGTACGGGGTCTGCGGCCGCGGGGCGCCGAGTTCGAGGGACTCCCGGATGGTGTCCGCCATGGGGTACTTCTCGGCGACCTCGGGGGCGTCGTAGGCCGCCGGGTCGGCGGGCGGGTTGCCGTTCTCGACGAAGTACTGGCTCTGGTGCTCGGTGGTGGTGATGCAGGAGATCGCGTCCCAGGCGAGGTCCTGGTGCTCGGACTTCGCGCCCACCCCCAGGTTGATGCCGCCCACGGGCGGCGCGGCGTCCTTGCCCTCGACGGTGCGGGGGTAGACGGCCCAGCCGATGTCCTCGGGCAGGTCCTCCGGCAGCGAGCCCTCCTCCACGGAGCCGAGGGTGGCCGGCCAGACGAACGGCCAGTTGACCATGAACGAGCCGTTCTTGCCCTGGAAGAGCAGCATGGAGGCGTTCTCGTCCTGCGTCGGCAGGCCGGCGCTGCCGAGACCCTCCTTGCCGATCGTGGAGATGATCCGGGCGGCCGTGCGGCCGGCCTCGGAGTCGAGGTTCGTGGTGACCTCGTCCGTGGGCGCCTCGGCGTTGGGGACGATCTGCTCCCCGCCGCCCTCGATGAGCGCGTTGAGCCACACGGTCATGGACTCCGCACGGGCGCCCTGGACGGCCAGGTCCTTGTCCTGGCTGCGGGCGGCCTCGATCAGCTGGTCCCACGTGACGGGCTGGGACATGTCCAGCCCCGCGGCCTCGGCGACCGACTTGCGGTACCAGAGCAGCTGCGTGTTGGCCCAGAACGGGACCGTGACGAGCTCGTCCTTCCAGCTGGCGGCCGCGAGCGCGCCCTCCAGGGCGTTGTCCTCCGCGTACGCCTGCATCTCCTCCGGCACGGGGGCCAGGAAGCCGGGCTCGGCGAGCTCGGGGACGAACGGCGGGTCGAGGGACATGATGTCCATCGACGTGTCGCCCGCGGCGAGGCGGCGGGTCAGCTGCTCGCGCTGGGAGGCGGCGTCCGTCGGAAGCATGGACGTCTCGACTCTGTACCGGCCGTTCGCGGCGTCGGTGCACTGGGCGGCGATCTTCGCCTGCCCGCCGTCGTCGGGGTTGGTGTACCAGGTCAGGGTGGGCATCTGCTCGGCCGGAGCACACCCGGCCAGGATCAGCGCGCCCGCGGCGACGGCGCCGGCCAGCGTGGCCCGGCGCCGTTGACGTGCCCGCGTGTCGTGTCTCACAAGTGGAACCTCAATCGATGCGAGTCGGATGTGACGGCCATCATCACGCATCACAGCGATTCCTGCACGTTTCGCGGACCCCTTTCTCAGCGGGCGCGGCGGTTCGTCCGGGCGGTCGGCTCCGCGGCGGCGGGATCCTCGGGCCACGGGTGCTTGGGGTAGCGCCCCCGGTTCTCAGCGCGGACCTGCGCGTAGGGGCCGGCCCAGAAGGAGGGCAGGTCGGCGGTCACGGCGAGCGGGCGACCTGCCGGGGAGAGCAGGTGCAGGACCACCGGCTCACGACCGTCCGCGACAGCGGGGGTGACACGCGCCCCGAAGAACTCCTGCAGCTTGGCGGCGACCACGGGCGGGGTGTCCTCGTGGACGGCCGGATAGTCCACGACGACGGCGCGCCCGCTCGGCACGGGCAGGCGCTCGGGGGCGAGCTCGTCCAGCCGGCCCGCCTCCGGCCAGGGCAGGGCGCCGCGCAGCAGCGCCTCGGCGTCCAGGCGTGCGAGGGACCGCCCCGCGGCCAGGTCGGCCGCAAGCCCGTCGACCAGCGCGTCCAGGCCGGGCAGCGCCGCGTCCGAGAGGTCCGGCCACGGGGCGCCGAGGACGCGGTGGAGCAGGTGCACCCGGCGGCGCAGGCGTTCGGTCCGACCGCTCGGGTCGAACCGGGCGAGGCCGTCGGCGGCGAGTGCGGCGCGCACGGCCTGCGCGGCGGCGTCGGGGGCGACGGGGGCCGGCGTCTCCGCCAGCACGAGCGCGCCCAGCCGGTCCACGCGGCGGCCGGTGAGCCGGTCCCCGCGCCAGTCGGCGGTGTCCTCGGTGCGCCGCAGGCCCGCGCCGGCGAGCTCGGCGAGCGTCCGGTCGATCGGCGCGGTCGCGCGGATCGCGGCACCCGTGCCGGCCGCGTCCCCGGCCACACGGGCGACCTCGGCCACGGCCAGCCACTCCTGCCCCGCCAGGCCGCCGCCGGCGGCGTCGCGGGGCAGGGCCGCGCGGGTGCCGGAGGCGAGCAGGTACGCGCCCGCCTCCCCCGCGCGTCGGGCGATCCACGCGGGGAAGGCCAGGGCGGACACGAGGCCGGCGGGGTGCCGGCGCGCGGCCGCCGTCGCCTCGGGCCCGGGCTCTCCCGGCGCTCTCGTCTCCAGGGAGTGGTGTGCGTGCCGACGGGCGAGTCGTTCCAGTCGGTCCGCCTCCCGGCGCCAGCGCCCGGCCTCCGGGTGCCGGCCGTCCCGCACGGCCGCGACCAGCGCCTCGAGGTCGGCCCCGGGGGCGCGCAGGTCCAGGGCGAGGGCCGCCGTCGCCTCGGCCGCGGGGCGGGGCCCCGTCCACGGTGCCGCGCGCAGGAGGGCGTGGCCGAGGGGCGGGTCCAGGGGCAGCTCGGCCAGGACGGCGCCGTGCGGGGTGATGCGCCCGTCCGCGTCCACCGCGTCGAGGGAGGCGAGCGTGCGCTCGGCGGCGGCCATCGCGTCGGCCGGCGGGTCCTCGGGCAGGGTCAACCCGTGGCCGCCCGGGGCGCCCCACGCCGCGAACGCCAGGGCCACCGGCGCGAGGTCGACGACGGCGAGGGCCGGCGTCGGGGCTGCGGGCGCGGTGCCCAGGGCCGCGGCGGTGTGGCAGCGGACCACGGTGCCGGGGCCGAGGCGGGCGGCGCGGCCCGCCCGCTGGCCGGCGGCCGCACGCGATGCTTGGACGGTGACGAGACCGGCCATGCCCCGCCCCCGGTCCCGGCGCGGCTCGCGGGCCAGGCCCGAGTCGATCACGAGGCGCGCCCCCGGCACGGTCAGCGAGGACTCGGCGACCGCCGTCGCGACGACGACGCGCGGCACGGCGGGGTCGGCGCGGCCGGCGAGCGCGGCGTCCTGGTCGGCGGGTTCCTGGCGGCCGTGCAGGACGCGGACCTCGGTGTCCGGGGCGAGCGCGGCGACGCGCCCCGCGACCGCCTCGACCTCGGCCACCCCGGGCAGGAAGACGAGGGCGTCCACGGACGGGTCGGCGTCGAGCGCTTCGGCGTGGGCGCGCGCGGCCGTGGCCGCGACGTGGTCGAGGAAGGCCCGGTCCACGCGGCCCTCGGCGGTGAGGCGGTGGCCGCGGAACGGGGCGTGCTCCTCGCGCAGCGGGTGCAGCACGGCCGGGGTGGAGACCACGGGCAGGGGCGCCTCCTCCCCCATGCCGCGGGCCCAGCGGGCGGCCAGGGCCGCCGCGTCCACGGTCGCGGACATGGCCACGAGCACGAGTTCGGGGCGCAGCTGCCGCAGGTCGGCGAGGAGGGCGAAGAGCAGGTCCGTGTCCAGATCCCGCTCGTGGACCTCGTCCAGGACCACCGCGTCCACGCCATCGAGCCCGGGGTCGGCGAGGAGGCGGCGCAGCAGCAGGCCCGGGGTCACGAACTCGACGGCCGAGGCCCCGCCGCCCACCGCGTCGCCGCGCACGGCGTACCCGACGGCGGCGTCCGCGAGCCGGGCCTGCGCGTCGGGGTCGGCGCCGGGCTGCGCGTCGGCCGCGGCGGCCGGCACCGCCGTGCGCAGCCGCCGCCAGGCCGCGCGCACCGCGACCCGCCGCGGCTGCGTGACCAGGACGCGCCCGCCGCCGTGATCCGCGAGCCGGACCGCGAGCGCGGGCGGGACCACGGTGGTCTTGCCCGTGCCCGGGGGCGCCTCGACGACGGCCGCCCCGCGCGCGTCCAGCGCCGCTTCGAGGTCGGGCAGGGCGGCGGCGAACGTCAGGCCGGCGCTGAGGCGGCCGAGGGCGGCGGAGAGGGCGGACGGGACGGTGACGGGATCGACGGGGGTGGGCATCGGGTCCATTGTGCCCGCCTCCGCCACGCTGTCCCGGGACCGTCCCACTGACTAGGCTGTGACCCATGACCACACCCGTCCAGGAGCACCTCGATCGCCTCACGTCGGCCCACGCGGGTGAGGGGGAGGTCCCGGACGGGCTGGGCGTCGCGATGCTCCTGGTGGACGGGCACCGCTACGTCTCCGGATCCATGACGCCCGTGCCGCTCGCCACGCTCGCCTCTCCCCTGTTCCACGCGCAGGCCCTCGAGGACCTCGGCGCGGTGCGGGTGGGCGAGCGCGTGGGAGCCGCCCCCGTGCGCGACCTGGACCACCGGGTCGAGGTGGACGCCGTCACGGGCCTGCCGCACAACCCGCTGCAGAACGCGGGCGCGGTGGCCACCGCCTCCCTCGTGAAGGGCCGCGGTGGCCGCGACCGCACCGCGCGCATGATGCAGCTGCTCTCCGCACTGTTCGACCGCGAGGTCACCGTCACGGAGTCGGCCGCGCGTGCGGAGAACCGCGCCCAGCACCACACCCGGTCCGCTGCCTGGCTGATGAAGTCCCTCGACACGCTGGACGCCGACCCCGAGACGCTGCTCGAGGACATCGCCACGGTGCGTGCCGCCGCCGTGACCGTGGAGGACCTCGCCCTGCTCGCCGGCACCCTCGCGCACGGCGGCGTCCACCCCGTCACCGGGGACCGTGTGCTGAGCGAGGAGACGGTCCGCGGTGTGCTCTCCGTGATGGACTCCTGCGGCATGGACACCCGGGACTCCCGGTGGGCGTACGACGTCGGCCAGCCCGGCTGGGCGTCCACGCGCGGCGGCACGGTGCTCGTGGTGGTGCCGGGCCACCTCGGTCTGGCGCTGCAGTCGGACACGACGGACGAGAACGGGCTCGGCGCCGCGGCGATGGCCGCCCTGCGGACCATCGTCGAGGACTTCGAGCTGCACCCGTCGGTGGTCACCGGTTCCCCGCGCGCGGCCCTGCGCACCCACTACCGGATCGATCAGGCGCCCTCGGGCACGGTGCGCAGCGCCGTCGTCCTCGAGGCGCTCGGGCGGTTCGCGGACACCGTGCACGTCATGGAGCTGGGCGGTCACCTCGGCTTCAGCCAGGTGGACGCGATCGCCCGCGTCAGCCGCGGTCTGCCGGAGGCCCTCGAGACGCTCGTGGTGGACATGCGCTCGGTCAGCTCCATCTCCCGTCCGGCCCGGCTGCTGGTGGCCCAGTGGTTCGCCCGCGCGCTGGGCAACGGGCTCGACGTCGTCGTCGTGGACCGGGACGCCGCGGAGATGAAGGAGCTGATGGCGGCCGTCGAGGAGTCCGTGGAGGTCGACCTGCCCGAGCCGCTGCAGGATGAGGCCGAGGGGGTGGATCCCGCCGCCGAGGGTGCGCAGTTCGTGTTCTTCGACTCCCGCTCGCGGGCCGCCCAGTGGGCCGAGCAGCGGCTGCTCTCCCGGCACGCCCCCCACCTGCTGCCGCGGGACGCCCAGGAGGCGGCCGTGGCACCCCTGCTGCAGCACCTCTCCGCGGACGACGCGCGTCTGCTCGAGTCCATGATGGACGAGCGGGTCTACTCGGACGGCCAGATCATCCGTCGCGCCGGCCAGCCGTTCGGCGGCATCTACGTGATCGTCTCCGGCAGCGTGGAGCTCTCGGGTCAGGGCACGGGCAGCCGCCGCGTGCGCCGCACCCTGCTCACCCCGGGGATGACGTTCGGCGAGATGGCCCTGGGCCAGCCCGGCCGCCAGCCCTCCACCGTCCGCGCGCGCGGGCCGGTGACGGCGCGAGTCCTCACCGCCCAGGTGATGGTCGCGCTCCAGGAGGGCTTCCCCCAGCTGGCCCTGGCCCTGTGGGAGGCCCTGGCCCGCGACGCGTTCACCGCGCTAGGCCAGCTCATCCGGGAGACCGGCGCGCTGCAGGACTGACCACCCGCCGGGGCAGCGTCTCTGTGGGACGCGCCCCCACCCCCGTCACCGCCCGAGGATGTGGCGCAACGCGCCCTCCAGTTCGGGGTCGCGCATCTCGTAGCCGGAGGAGACCAGCCGGTCCGCCAGGACCTTCTGGTCGGCCGCGACGGTCTCCATCCGGCCCTCCTCGCCCAGCAGCAGGCGCGGCCCGGCCTCGGGCACCGGGATGACCGCGGGCCGGCGCAGCACCCGCCCGAGCACGGTGGCGAACTCCCGGGCCGTGACCGGCACGGGCGCCACTGCGTTCACCGGGCCGGTGACGCCGTCGTCGAGCACCGCGTGGGCGAAGGCCCCCGCGATGTCATCCGCGCCGATCCAGCTCAGCCACGGGCTGCCGTCGTGGCTCTCCCCACCCGAGGTCGCGACCGGACCGCCGAGGCCCGCGAGGAACAGCGGCAGCACCTGCTGCAGCATGCCCCCGGCCGGGCTCAGGACCACGCCGGTCCGCAGCATCGCGACCCGGATCCCGGCCGCCTCGGCGCGCCGGGCCTCCGCCTCCCAGTCCGCGACGACCTCGGCGAGGAAGTCGTCCCCGGGCTCCAGATCCTCGACGAGGCCGCTGCCGAACGGGCCCGTGCCCGCGTCCGCCCCGTAGTACCCGATCGCCGAGCCGTTCACGAGTGCCCGCGCCCGCGCCTCGTCCCCCTCCCGCGCGGCGATCCGGGCGAGCGCGTCCACGAGGGTGCGCGTGCCGCGCACGCGCGAGTCGTGCACGGCCTCCTTGTGCGCGTCCGAGAACCGGCCCGCGATGGGCTCGCCCGCCAGGTTCACGACGACGTCGGCCTCGGCCAGGGCGTCCTCATCCACGGTCTCCCGGCCGGGGTCCCACAGCGCCGCGTCCAGCGCGCCGGCCTTCTTCGGGCTCCGCACGAGCCGGATGACGCGGTGGCCGCCGGTGGTGAGCAGGGCACAGAGCTGCCGGCCGATCAGTCCGCCGGCCCCCGTCACGGCGACCGCGCGGGCCGGCCCGCCGACGAGGGGACCGGGGTGGGCGGCGTGGAAGTCCAGGTCGTCGGCCATCACGCGGGCGCGATAGGCGAACTGGCGGCCCAGCTCCGCCTCGAAGGCCTCGTGGGCGCGGCGCGAGGCCGCGGTGCCCAGAGCGGGCACGCGGGCCACCAGGGACTCCCCCGGCAGGGCGTACTCGATGTGGTCCGTCACGACCGTGCCGCGCCGGCCGTCCGCCGTGTCCGCCTCACCGGGCGCGGCGTCATCGAGCAGGTGAGTGTGCCGCCAGGAGGCCAGAGGTCCGGAGACCATCTCGTCCCGGAACATGCGGCCCTCCTCGTAGGCCGTGTGGCGGGCGCGCCACGGCACCGCGGGCGCGGCCCCACCGGGCAGGCGGGAGGCGACGGCGTCCGGCAGCAGGCCCGTGAGCATCCCGTGGGCCGCGCCGGCGAACAGGCCGGCCGCCCCGGGGGCCTGGATGCGCAGCCGTGACTCGGAGCCCACGCGGAGGCCGTCCGTGGGTCCCTGGACCACCTCGCCGGCGAAGGGCGGGGTGAGCCGCTCCAGCGCGCCGGGGTTCTCCAGCCAGCGGAAGACGACCTCACGCGGGTGGCGCAGGAGGGTGCGGTGCTCGAAGACGCGGATCTCAGTCATGGACGCCAGCCTGACACAGGGAGGGGACGCGCGAACACCTGTCCGGGCCGGGCCGTGCAGGACAATGAGGGGATGGACCTGCTTCCCGAGCTGCGCTGGACCGCCGCCGCCCTGCCCGCCACCGAGCTCACCCTCGTGGCCGTCTTCTCCCCCGAGGACCAGACGGTGCGCGCCTCCGGCGTGGCCGTGCCGGAGGACTCGGAGCCCCCCGCCGCCGCGATCGGGCGCCTCCTCGAGACGCTCATGGACCGGCTCGTGGCCCTGGACCCGGAGACCGCCGACCGCGAGATGAACCCGCGCCCCGTGGAGCCGCGCCCGGGCGTGTCCCAGCCCGTCGCCGACGCCCTGGCCGCCTACGCCGCGGGGGACGTGGCCGCGCTCGACGCCCTCGACGTCACCCAGCCGGGCACCGCGTTCCGGCAGCGGGCGTGGCGGGAGCTGCGCGGCATCGCCCCCGGCTCCCCCGCCACCTACGGCGGCCTGGCCGAGCGGTGCGGGGCCCCGCGGGCCGTGCGCGCGGCCGGCGGGGCGTGCGCCGCCAACCTGGTGGCCGTCGTCGTGCCCTGCCACCGCGTGGTGCGCGCCGACGGCGCCGCCGGCCACTACCTCTACGGCACCGCCGCGAAGCAGGCCCTGCTGGCCCACGAGGCGGCACACGCGGGCTGACCACCCCTCCCCCCGGGCAACGTCGGTTGAGTTGTCACGGGTCCGGGGCACGCACACCCGTGACAACTCAACCCGCGTTGCGGGCGGGGAGCCGTCTCGGGTGGCCGGGTGGCCGGGGGTCGGCGTCGGGCGCCGGGGAACGAGAAGGGGCCGGGCCGCGCGCTCCACGCACGCGGCCCGGCCCCCGACGCTCGAATGCTCAGACGGAGAGCTTGTCCACGATCGCGTTGAGCGTCGCGGACGGACGCATCACCGAGGTGACCTTCTCCAGCTCCGGCGCGTAGTAGCCGCCCAGGTCCACCGGGGAGCCCTGCACGCCGTTGAGCTCGGCCAGGATGGTCTCCTCCTGGGCCTCCAGCTCCTCGGCGATCGGCTTCGCCGCGGCCGCCAGCTCGGCGTCCTCGGTCTGCTTCGCCAGCTCGCGGGCCCAGTACAGCGCCAGGTAGAAGTGGCTGCCGCGGTTGTCCAGCTCGCCGACCTTGCGCTTCGGGGACTTGCCCTCGATCAGCAGGGTGCCGGTGGCGGCGTCCAGGGTGTCCGCGAGCACCTGCGCGCGGTGGTTCTCGTTCGCGACCGCCTCGTGTTCGAAGGACACGGCCAGCGCGAGGAACTCACCGAGGGAGTCCCAGCGCAGGTGGTTCTCCTCCAGCAGCTGCTGCACGTGCTTCGGGGCGGAGCCGCCCGCGCCGGTCTCGAACAGGCCGCCGCCGTTGAGCAGCGGGACGATCGAGAGCATCTTCGCGGACGTGCCCAGCTCGAGGATCGGGAACAGATCCGTGTTGTAGTCACGCAGCACGTTGCCGGTCACGGAGATGGTGTCCTCGCCGCGGCGGATGCGCTCCACCGAGAGCTTGGTGGCCTCCACCGGGGAGAGGATGCGCAGATCCAGGCCCTCGGTGTCGTGCTCCTTGAGGTACTCCTCGACCTTCTTGATGAGCTCGCGGTCGTGGGCGCGGGTCTCGTCCAGCCAGAACACGGCCGGGGTCTGGGACGCGCGGGCGCGGGTCACGGCCAGCTTCACCCAGTCGCGCACCGGGACGTCCTTGGTCTGGCAGGCGCGCCAGATGTCGCCGGCCTCGACCTCGTGGGAGAGCAGGGTCTCCCCGGCGGAGTTCTTCACGGCCACGGTGCCCGCGGCGTCCATGATGAACGTCTTGTCGTGCGAGCCGTACTCCTCGGCCTTCTGCGCCATGAGGCCCACGTTCGGGACGGTGCCCATGGTGGTGGGGTCGTAGGCGCCGTTGGCCTTGCAGTCGTCGATCACGGCCTGGTAGACGCCGGCGTAGGAGGAGTCCGGGATGACGGCCAGGGTGTCCTGGGTCTGGTCGTCCTTGTTCCACATGCGGCCGGAGGTGCGGATCATGGCGGGCATGGAGGCGTCCACGATCACGTCGGAGGGCACGTGGAGGTTGGTGATGCCCTTGGCGGAGTTCACCATGGCCACGTCCGGGCCGTTCTCGTAGGCGGCGGCGATGGCGGCGCGCACACCCTCGGCGGTCTCGGCGTCGAGCTTGTCCAAGCCGCCCTCGATCGCGGCGAGGCCGTTGTTCGCGGACAGGCCGGCGGCGGCCAGCTGCTCGCCGTACTTCTCGAACAGCTCGGAGAAGTAGGCCTTCACGACGTGGCCGAAGATCACCGGGTCGGAGACCTTCATCATGGTGGCCTTCAGGTGCGCGGAGAAGAGGATGCCCTCCTCCTTGGCGCGCTTGACCTGCTCGGCGAGGAACGCGTCCAGGGCCTTGGCGGACATGAACGTGCCGTCCACGACCTCGCCCTTGAGGACCTTCAGGCCCTCCTTGAGCACGGTGGTCTTCCCGTCCTCACCGGTGAACTCGATCGTCAGCACGTCGGCGGCCGGCAGGGTCACGGACTGCTCGTTGGCGCGGAAGTCGTCCGCGCCCATGGTGGCGACGGCGGTCTTGGAGTCCGGGGTCCACTCGCCCATCGAGTGGGGAAAGCGCTTGGCGTACGCCTTCACGGCCTTCGGGGCGCGGCGGTCCGAGTTGCCCTCGCGCAGCACCGGATTCACGGCGGAGCCCTTGACGGAGTCGTAGCGCGCCTTCGCGTCCTTCTCCGCGTCCGTCTTCGGCTCGTCCGGGTACTCCGGCAGCGCGTAGCCGTGCGCCTGCAGCTCCTTGATCGCGGCGCGCAGCTGCGGCACGGACGCGGAGATGTTCGGCAGCTTGATGACGTTGGCCTCGGGGGTCTTCACGAGCTCGCCGAGCTCGGCGAGGGCGTCCGCGGTGCGCTGCTCCTCGGGCAGGACGTCCTTGAACGCGGCGAGGATGCGGCCGGCCAGCGAGATGTCACGGGTCTCCAGCTCCACGCCGGCGGTGCCCGCGTAGGCGCGCACGATCGGCAGCAGCGACGCGGTGGCCAGCATGGGCGCCTCGTCCGTGAGCGTGTAGATGATCTTCGACATGCGGATGATCTCTCCTTCTGGCCGCACTCGAGACGCGGCCCTCGTCGGCAGGGAACGGGTGACTCGCCGCCAATCTACCCGGCGTCTCGGACGCGCCACACCGTGTGTGGCTCGGCGTCAGCGCCCCCGGCCGTCGCCGGTGCCCTCGCCGGGCCGGGAGGGATCGCCCGGGTACCAGGGGGGCGTCGGGTCGGAGGGGGCGCCCTCCGACGACGGCGGCGTGGATCGTGGCCGGCTCAGGTGCCCCGCACGGCCTGGGCGATGAAGAAGGAGACGACCAGGCCGAGGGGCTCCACACCATCGGCCCGCCCCGCTCAGCCGTGGAAGAAGTGGCGCGCCCCGGTCAGGTACAGGGTCACGCCGGCGGCCTCGGCCGCAGCCACGACCTCCTCGTCCCGGACGGAGCCGCCCGGCTGGACGACGGCCTTCACGCCGGCGTCGATGAGGATCTGCAGCCCGTCCGCGAACGGGAAGAACGCGTCCGAGGCGGCCACGGACCCGCGGGCCCGCTCGGGGGCGCCCTCCCCGGAGACGTTCTCGGCGCCGCCGGCGCTGCTCACGTCCTGCCCGCCGGTCTGCGCGGCGCCCAGGGTGTTGGCGCGCTCGACGGCCAGGCGGCAGGAGTCGAGGCGGTTGACCTGGCCCATGCCCACGCCCACCGTGGCGCCGTCGTGGGCCAGCAGCACGGCGTTGGACTTGGCCGCGCGCACGGCGCGCCACGCGAAGGCCAGGTCAGCCAGGACGGCCTCGTCGGCGGCGGGGCCGGCGGCGAGGGTCCAGGTGGCCGGGTCGTCGCCGTCCGCGTCCACCGCGTCCGCGATCTGCAGCAGCATGCCGCCGGAGACCTGCTTGGCCTCCACGGCGTCCCGCAGGAAGCCCTCGGGCAGGCTCAGCAGGCGCAGGTTCTTCTTGGCGGAGAGGATCTCCAGGGCCTCGGGCTCGAACGCCGGGGCCACGACGACCTCCGTGAACACGTCCTTCACCTGGGCGGCCATGGCGGCGGTGACGGGGCGGTTGGCCGCGATCACGCCGCCGAACGCGGAGACCGGGTCGCACGCGTGGGCCTTGGCGTGCGCCTGCGCGATGTCCGTGCCCTCGTCCGTGACGGCCACGCCGCACGGGTTGGCGTGCTTGACGATCGCCACGGCCGGGACCGGGTGGTCGAAGGCGGCGCGCACCGCGGCGTCGGCGTCCACGTAGTTGTTGTAGCTCATCGGCTTGCCGTGCAGCAGCTCGGCCTGCGCGATGCCGGGGGCCGCCGAGGAGTCCAGGTACAGCGCCGCGGGCTGGTGCGGGTTCTCGCCGTAGCGCAGGATCTGCGCGCGCTCGAGGGAGAAGCCGGCGTAGGGCGGGAACACGGGGATCTCGTCGGCGTGCGTGTCCTCGCCGAAGTGGGCGGCGGTCCAGGCGGCCACGGCGTTGTCGTACGCCGCGGTGTGGGCGAAGGCCAGGGCGGCCAGGCGCCGGCGGGCACGCAGGTCGAAGCCGCCGGACTGCGCGGCCTGGACGACCTCGCCGTAGCGGGCCGGGTCCACGACGATCGCCACGGACGCGTGGTTCTTCGCCGCCGCGCGCACCATGGACGGCCCGCCGATGTCGATCTGCTCGACGACGGCGTCCTCCGCGGCGCCCGAGTTCACGGTGTCCACGAACGGGTAGAGGTTCACGACGACGAGGTCGAACGGCTCCACCTCGAGCGCGCGCAGCTGGGTCACGTGGTCCTCGCGACGACGGTCCGCCAGGATGCCCGCGTGCACGCGCGGGTGCAGCGTCTTCACGCGGCCGTCCAGGCACTCCTGGAACCCGGTGACCTCGGCGACCTCGGTGACGGGGACGCCGGCGGCGGCGATGCGCTGGGCGGTGGAGCCGGTCGAGACGATCTGCACGCCCGCGGCGTGGAGCCCGGTGGCGAGCTCCTCGAGGCCGGTCTTGTCGTACACGGAGATCAGGGCCCGCTTCAGGGGCACCGTGTCCAGGACGGTGGTGGTGGGCTGGGCAGAGGTCACGAGGGGGCGCTCCTTCGAGGGGGTCCGGGTGTCCTCCAGCATAGGCCGGGCCGCATAATGGCCCAGGCGTCCGCGTGACGGACCGCCCCCCACTCCACCCGACGAACGGGAGCCGACCATGTCCTCCGCCACCCCGCCCCGCCCCAGCGCCGACGGCGCGCACCCCGGGCCCGCGCCCGACGTCGTCGCCCCCGACGCCGCCCTGCCCACCGGTGAGGCGGTCGTCCAGGAGCTGCCGTGGCGCTGGTCCGTCCAGGGCCGCATCTTCCTGATCGGCGGCCTGGGCTTCATGTTCGACGCGTGGGACGTCACGCTCAACGGCGTGATGATCCCGCTGCTGCGCGAGGAGTGGGCCCTGGACAAGGCCGACGCCGCGTGGATCGGCACCGCCAACCTCATCGGCATGGCCGTGGGCGCGTTCCTGTGGGGCACCATCGCGGACCGCATCGGCCGCAAGGCGGCGTTCGCGTGGACGCTGGCGATCTTCTCCGTGTTCACGATCGCAGGCGCGCTGACCGACTCCCTGCTGTGGTTCGCGCTGTTCCGGTTCGTGGCCGGCATGGGCCTGGGCGGCACGATCCCCGTGGACTACGCGCTCGTGGGCGAGTTCACCCCGCGCCGGCTGCGCGGTCGCGTCCTGGCCGCGATGGACGGCTGGTGGCCCGTCGGCGCCGCGCTGTGCGGCCTCGTCTCCGCCTGGCTCGTGGGCACGTGGGGCGACTGGCGCCTGCCCCTGCTGGCCATGGTCCTGCCGGCCCTGCTCGTGTTCGTCGTGCGCCTGGGCATCCCCGAGTCCCCGCTGTTCCTGATGAGCCGGGGCCGCGAGGCACAGGCCCGCGCCGTCATCGACCGCATGGTGGCGGCCACCGGCGCGCCTCGCCGGCCCTACACGATGCCCCCGGCCGAGCCGGCCCGCTCCGGCGGCGTCGGCGCGCAGCTCGCCGCGGTCTGGCGGTTCTCCCCGCGCATCACCGCGGTCGCCTGGGCCCTGTTCGTGGCCATCATGCTCGTCTACTACATCGCGCTGCAGTGGCTGCCGACGTTCCTCATCGACGCCGGCTACGCGGAGGGCCGCGCCTTCATCATGACCTCCGGCATGGCCGCGGCCGGCCTGCTCGGCGTGGTCGTGGCCACCGCGCTGATCGAGGTCACCGGCCGCCGCTGGCTGCTGGCCGTCAGCGCCGTCGTCGCGAGCGCCCTGACCGTCTGGCTGGCGAGCGTGCTGGACGTGCCCGCCGCGGTGCTGCCGCTCGTGCTGGCGTTCGGCTTCGTGGTGCAGGTCGCGATCCCGGTGCTCTACACGTACGTCTCCGAGCTGTACCCGACGACACTGCGCGCCTCCGGCTTCGGCTGGGCGTCGGCGGCCTCGCGGGTGGGCGCGGGCCTGGGTCCGCTGCTCTTCGTGGGCATGCTGGTCCCCGCCCTCGGGCTGCCGGGGGCGTTCGCCGTCACCGGCGGGCTCGTGGTCCTGGCCTGCGCGGCGATGCTGGCGCTGGCCCCGG
Organism: Micrococcus luteus; assembly: GCF_022664405.1. Lineage (NCBI taxonomy): Bacteria > Bacillati > Actinomycetota > Actinomycetes > Micrococcales > Micrococcaceae > Micrococcus > Micrococcus luteus. The sequence continues at coordinate 47,860 of NZ_JAKRLB010000007.1, forward strand.
AGACCCGCGGCCGCGCCCTCGAGGTCAGCGCCGACTGAGCTCGCCGAGCACGCGCAGCAGCAGGGCCCGCTCCTGGACCTTGATGCGCTCGTGCAGCTCGGCCTCGGTGTCCGTGTCCAGCACGGGCACCGCGGCCTGGGCGAGGATCGGGCCGGTGTCCACGCCCGCGTCCACCACGTGCACGGTGCAGCCGGTGACCTTCACCCCGTGCGCCAGCGCGTCCCGGACGCCGTGGGCCCCCGGGAAGGAGGGCAGCAGGGCCGGGTGGGTGTTGAGGATGCGGCCCTCGAACCGCTCGAGCAGCGGGGCGCCCAGGATCCGCATGAACCCGGAGCACACGACCCAGTCCGGCGCGTAGGCGGCGACGGCGTCCGCAAGCGCCTCGTCCCACGCGCGCCGGTCCGCGTGGTCCTTCGGGGACACCACGAACGTCTCGATCCCGTGGGCGCGGGCGCGCTCGAGGCCGCCGGCGTCGGCGACGTCGGCGCCCACCGCGGCGATCTCCACGTCCAGGGCGCCGGAGGCGACGGCGTCGAGGACGGCCTGCAGGTTGGTGCCGGAACCGGAGACGAGGGCAACGATGCGCATGCGCCCATCGTAGGGTGAGGGGGTGTCCGCCCCCGTTCCCTCCTCCCCGCCCCGCCCGCCGCAGGGCGCCCCGGACCCCGGCCGCGTCCGCACCGGCCGTGCCCTGCTGTGGCAGTCCGTGGCGCTGCTGGGGATGGTGCTCTCCTTCTCCCTCGTGCTGCCGTGGAAGCTGATCGCCCTCGCGCTGGGGCTGGTCGCCCTCGTGCTCGGCGTGCGCGTGTGGGTCACGAGCCGCGGCGCCGAGCGCTCGGGGCTGCCCCGCGCGGTGGCGTCCGCCGGCATGGCGATGGCGCTGATGGGCATGACGACGGCGGCGCTGCCGCTGCTCGCGTGGGACGCGACGGTCCAGCTCGAGCAGTGCAGCGCCTCCGCGCTCACCGTGCGGGCGCAGCAGGCGTGCGCGGACGAGTTCACCCGTCAGGTGGAGGAGCGCACGGGGGTGCCCCAGCTGCGGCCCTGAGCCGCGGGCGTCAGTCCCGCGCCCGGCGCGGGGACGGCCGGTCGCGCGGGCCCGAGGCACGGTCGCCGGACCGCGGCGCCGTCGTCGTCCCGTCCCGGTGCCCGGCCACGGCCAGGGCGGTGAGGTAGCCGGCCGCGCAGCCCAGCGCGACCCACCCGGCGACGGCGGCGGACACCGCCCAGACGTGGGGGCCGATGTCCGTCAGCGTGCCGAGCCCGAGCGTCCCGGAGGTGAGGGCCAGCGGCACGAGCAGCAGCAGCCCGGCGAGCAGTCCGGTGAGCACGGCCAGGGCCAGCGTGGACAGTGTCAAGGACACCGCGCGGCTGCCGTGACGGGTGTGCAGCCAGTCGTCGAGGTGGTTCTCCCCCTCCCGCAGCAGCCACACGCCGGCCACGGCGCCGGCGCCGATCGGCACGGCCAGCAGGAGCAGCTGCCACGGCGACCACGTCACGGGCAGCGCACCCAGCACCGGGAGGGCAGGCGCGGTGGCCGGCGTCGCGCCGAACACGGAGTAGAGGCTGTCCGCGCCCACGGAGAACCCCGGGCCCGCCGTCCACGCGATCGACCACGCGGTGAACGTGGGCAGCCAGCCGATCTGCAGCAGCGCCACCAGCAGGCCGCCCAGCGGGCCGCCCCCGATCGCCTGGGCCACGGTGACGACGGCGGCCCACTCGACGGCCAGCCGCCCCGCCACGAGCAGCGCGTTCAGGCCCGTCAGGGCGAGCACGGCGACGGCCGCGGCGCGCACCACGGACCACGCGTACGAGCCGGCCCAGCGTTCGTACTGCGAGCGCCGCGAGATCCGCTCCGTGAGGTCCAGGCCGATCAGGTGCGCCCAGGTGCCGGCCTCGCGCCGCGCCCCCGCGAGGGCGGCGACGCCGAAGAGCAGGGCGGGCAGCAGCGCCGCCGGGGCGGGGTGCGCCGTCAGCTCGTCCGTGCCGGGCAGGAACGCCACGGCCAGCCCCACCAGGGCGTAGGCCCCCACCGCGCCCACGAAGGCCTGCCACGCCTGGTCCCGGTAGGACGCGCGGGCCAGGCGCCGGCCGGCCCGCCACGACAGCGCGAGCGGGACCAGGGTCAGGCCCCACGGCACGAGCCACGCCGTGCCGGTGATGAGATGATCCGGCGCGGTGGGCATGGCCGTGGCCACGGTGACGGGCACCGCGTGCAGGGCCAGCCACAGGACGCCGCCCACCTGGACGGCACCCTCGATGGTCGGCCGCTCGAACCCGCCCGTGGCCCACACCGCGAGGGTGGGGACCATGACCGCCAGCAGGCTGATCATCGCCGTGACGAGCGCCTCGACCACCCCCTGCAGCCACAGCGGCAGGGGGACGGGGCGCAGCAGACGGGGCGCAGCGGGGCGGGAACTCACCCGTCCATGGTGCCACCCGACTCCGGGCGGCGCCTGGACGGGGCGGGCCGCGCGGGCCGGTGCGACGACCGTCACGCGCCCCGAGAGTTCACCGCGGGGTCACCGGGCCGTCGTCGGCGGGTGTCCCGGCCGTGGTCCGGGGTCCTTAGCGTCGGCCACGTGCGTGTCGTCGTGGTCGCCGAATCGTTCCTGCCCCATATGAACGGGGTCACCAACTCCATCCTCCAGGTGCTGCGCCACCTGCGGGAACGGGGCGACGAGGCGATGGTGGTCGCCCCGGCCGCCTCGTGGTCCGCCGGGTGGACCCAGCGCGCGGGCGCCGGTGAGGCCCCCCGCGAGGTCGAGGGCTTCCCCGTGCGCACCCTGCCCTCCGTGCCCCTGACCGGGTACACCTCCGTGCGGGTGGCCGCCGGCACGGTGGGCCGGCTGCGCGGCATGCTCGCCGACTTCGCCCCGGACGTGGTGCACATCGCCTCCCCCTTCGTGCTGGGCTGGCGCGCGGTGCAGGCGGCCGAGGAGCTCGGCATCCCCTCCGTGGCCGTCTACCAGACCGAGGTCCCCGGCTACGCGGCCCGGTACGGCGCCCCGTGGCTGGAGGACGTCCTGTGGAGCCACGTGGCGCGCCTGCACAACATGGCCACGCTGACGCTCGCGCCGTCGTCGTTCACCGTCCGACAGCTGCACCGCCAGGGGGTGCGGCGCGTGCACCTGTGGGGCCGCGGCGTCGACTCCCGCCGATTCCATCCCGCCAAGCGCGACGAGGCGCTGCGCGCGCAGCTCGCCCCGAACGGCGAGAAGCTCGTGGGCTTCGTGGGGCGGCTGGCGCACGAGAAGCAGGTCGGGGACCTGCGGGTGCTCTCGGACCTGCCGGGCACCCGCCTCGTGGTCATCGGCTCCGGGCCGCTGCGCGAACAGCTCGAGCGGGAGCTGCCCGGCGCCCACTTCGCCGGCTTCCAGGGGGGCGAGGACCTCGCGCGCCACGTGGCCAGCCTGGACCTGTTCGTGCACCCCGGCGAGTCCGACACCTTCGGCCAGACGCTGCAGGAGGCGATGGCCTCGGGCGTGCCCGTCGTCGCCGTCGGCCGCGGCGGCCCCCTCGACATCGTGGACGCCTCCCGCACCGGCTGGCTCTACCCGCCCGGCGAGCTGGACGAGCTGCGCCGCCACGTCGCGGACCTCGTGTACGACGACGTCAAGCGGGCCGCGTTCGCCGACGCGGCGTGGGCGTCGGTGCAGGGCCGGACCTGGCCGGTGCTGTGCGAGCAGCTCATGGGCTACTACGAGAAGGCGATCGCGGTGCAGGAGCGCCGCCGCGTGGAGCTGGCCCGCCGGCTGCTGACGGCGCCGTCGCTGCTGGCCGCGCGCGTGTTCGGCTGAGCCCCGGCCGACGTCGCCCGCCTGGCCGACCTCGTCAACGACGCGACCGTGGAAGGCCCGCGCTGAGCCGAACGTGGGGCCCGGGGTGGCCCGCGTCTCATTTCGGCAACAGAGCGCACTCCCTGTCAGGATGGGCGTCAGGCACCGCGGCCTCCTCCGACCGCGGCGCGCCACGGCGGGGGCACCGCGGGGCGTCTCTACCCCGACGTCCGAGGAGGACACCATGAATGAGTCTCTGGAGACCCTGCGCGACGAAGTGTTCGCGCGCAACCCCGGCGAGGCCGAGTTCCACCAGGCGGTGTCCGAGGTGTTCGAGGCGCTGGGACCGGTGATGCAGCGCCACCCCCAGTACGTCGAGGCCGGGGTCATGCACCGCCTCTGCGAGCCGGAGCGCCAGATCATCTTCCGCGTCCCGTGGATCGACGACGCCGGCGTCGTGCAGGTCAACCGCGGGTTCCGCGTGGAGTTCAACTCGGCGCTCGGCCCGTACAAGGGCGGGCTGCGCTTCCACCCCTCCGTGTACCTCGGGATCGTCAAGTTCCTGGGCTTCGAGCAGATCTTCAAGAACTCGCTCACCGGCATGCCGATCGGCGGCGGCAAGGGCGGCTCGGACTTCGACCCCGCCGGCAAGTCCGACCGCGAGATCATGCGGTTCTGCCAGTCCTTCATGACGGAGCTGCATCGCCACATCGGTGAGCACACGGACGTGCCGGCCGGTGACATCGGCGTGGGCGCCCGCGAGATCGGCTACATGTTCGGCCAGTACAAGCGACTGACCAACCGCTTCGAGGCCGGCGCCCTCACCGGCAAGGGCCTGACGTGGGGCGGCTCGCTGGTCCGCACCGAGGCCACCGGCTACGGCGCCGTGATGTTCGTCGACTCCATGCTGCGCACGCGCGGCGAATCCATGGACGGCCAGCAGGTGCTGATCTCCGGCTCCGGCAACGTGGCCATCTACGCCGCGGAGAAGGCCGCCGCGCTCGGGGCCACCGTGCTCACCGCGTCCGACTCCTCGGGCTACATCGTGGACCCGGACGGCCTCGACCTGGACCTGCTCAAGCAGATCAAGGAGGTCGAGCGTGCCCGCATCTCCGAGTACGCCGAGCGCCGCGGCGGGCGGTCCCGCTACGTGACCGGCGGCAGCGTGTGGGACGTCGAGGGCACCGTGGCCCTGCCGTGTGCCACCCAGAACGAGCTCGACGAGTCCGCCGCGCGGACCCTGCTGAAGAACGGGGTGAAGGCCGTGGCCGAGGGCGCGAACATGCCCTGCACCGAGGCGGCCTCCCACCTGTTCGTCGACTCCGGGACGCTGTTCGGCCCGGGCAAGGCCGCCAACGCGGGCGGCGTGGCGACGTCGGCGCTGGAGATGCAGCAGAACGCCTCGCGGGACTCGTGGAGCTTCGACTACACCCACGACCGGCTCGAGCAGATCATGCGTGACATCCACGACCGTTGCGTGGAGACCGCCGAGGAGTACGGCACGCCCGGCAACTACGTGGCGGGGGCCAACATCGCCGGGTTCATCAAGGTCGCCGACGCGATGATCGCCCAGGGCGTGGTCTGAGTCCCCGCCCTGCCCCTTCCGTGATCCTCCGCCGCCCTGCGACATCACCGCCGTTCTGACGCGCGGTGATGTCGCAGGGCGGCGGTCGCTTGAGGGCACCCGACTCCTGCACAGGCCCCCCGACGTCGGGTGCCCTCCACCGTCGGCGCGGCCGACCCGTCGCGCCCCGGACGGGCCCACGAGACTGGGCCGCATGACCCTGCTCTCCGACCACTCGCGTGCGCTGCTCCCGGGACGCGGGCCCCTGCTCAGCGCGGCGGACCCTCACGACGGGGCGGCGCGGCGCCGTCTCGAACGCGCCTGGACCCGCGGGGTCCTCGTGCGGCTCTGCCCGCGCGTCTACATCAGCGTCGGCGACTGGGCTGCGCTGCGTCCGTGGGACAGGGCGGTCGTGTCCGCCGTCGCCCTCTCGATCGCCCGCCCCGCGACGGTGTTCACGGGCCTGACCGCGGCCCGGCTGCACGGTCTGGGGCCGGCCGTCGAGCCGCCCGCGCTCGAGCTGCGCGCCCCCTCGCCCGGGCATCACGGCGCCGGTCCGCTGACCCGCCGTCCCTTCGCCCCCTCCGTGGTGGCCCACGATCGCCGGCTTCCCGTCCCGCCGCGCCGCCGACCCCGGTGGGGGCTGCCGGAGGCGGCCCCCGCCGCGCCTCAGCCGGTCGAGGCCGTCCTGTCGGACGGGCAGAGCCTGGGAACCGTCCTGGCGGATCCGCTGCCCACGGTGCTGCTGGTGCTGGGGGCGGCCACCCCGTTCCGCGACGCCGTGGCCCCGCTGGACGCGCTCGTCCGAGCCCGGCCCGAGGAGGCCGCACGCTGGGCGAGGCAGGCGGAGAGCCGACTCAAATCCGCGGCCGCCCTCCGCCGATTCGAGCGGGCCTGGCACTTCGCGGACGCGCGGGCGGAATCCGCCGGCGAGTCCTACAGCCGGGCCAGCATCCACGAGCTCGGCTTCGTCCCGCCCACGGCGCTGCAGCATCGCCACCGGGATGCGAACGGACGCGAGGTGGCCCGCACGGACTTCTGGTGGGAGCAGGTGCGGGTGTACGGGGAGTTCGACGGGCTGGGCAAGTACGACCTGTCGTTCTTCGACGGTGACGACACGGCCCGCCGCGCCAGCATCCGCCGGGAGAAGGAACGGGAGGTGGCCCTGCAGCTGGTCACCCGGGCGGGTGCGCATTGGACGTGGGGAGACCTCCTGCGGCCAGACCGGCTGGCGCGGATCCTCACCGCCGCGGGCGTCCCCCGCTCGGTCTGATCCACGGCCGTCCCACGGGCCCGGTCCCGACTCGGCGAGCCCGAGCGGTCGACCTCCGCTCTGCGACATCGCAGCCGTGCTGCACGGCGGTGATGTCGCTGGGCGGCTGTCGGGCGGTCAGCAGCCCACCTCGGCCCACCTCAGCCGGCCAGGGCCGCCCGCTGCTCGGGGCTGATGCGCACGGGGCGGCCCGTCTGCCCGTCGACGAACACCATGACGGACGTCGCGGTGGCGCAGAGGGTGTCGTCGACGCCGTCGTGCAGGGCGTAGCCCACGTGCACCGAGGCGGCCTTCACGGCGTCCACGCTCACCACCACGCGCAGTGGCACGGGGCGGTAGGGCATCTGGGCCCGGTACTTCACGGTGTGCTCGGAGATGAACGTCCGCACACCGGGGGCCACCCCCTCGAGCAGGTCGATCGGCGGGGCCTGCCCGCCACCGGCGCCGGTGTTCGCGGGCACGCCGAAGGCCGCCACGCGCGCCTCTTCCAGCAGCTGCACCACGGCGATGTTGTTCACATGGCCGTAGGCGTCCATGTCCGCCCAGCGCAGCGGGATGCGGACCTCGACGGAGCGCGAGGCGGTCATCGGGCGGCCTCCTCGTCCGCGGACCGACCGTCGCGCTGCGCCGCGGCGTCGAGGGTCGCCGGCGCCTCGTCGTCGCCGAGGATGTCCTCGCGCCAGGCCTCGGGCTGCACGTCCACGAACTCGACGGGCAGGATGCCCAGGTCCTCGAGCTGATTGGACAGCGTGGCCCCGTCCGGGCCGTAGCACCACGGGATGCCCGGGGTGGAACGGCGGGTGTCCTCCGCCCGACCGCCCGCGAGCAGCGCCTGCGAGGGGGTCAGCTGCCGGATGACGATCGCCTTGACCCGGTCGGGGTGGCGCTGCGCGAACTCGGCGTAGATCTCGGGGTCGTGCTGGCCGTCGTCGCCCACCAGGATCCACTGGATGTCCGGGAACTGCTCGGCGAGGCGCTCGAGCTGGACCCTCTTGTGCTCCTGGCCGGAACGGAACCAGCGGTCCTTCGTGGGCCCCCAGCTGGTCAGCAGCAGGGCGCCGAGCGGGTAGAGGTTGCGGCCCAGGAAGCGGGTGAGGGTCTGCGCCACGTTCCACGCGCCCGTGGACAGGTACAGCACGGGGGCCTTCGGCTCGAGCTCGGCGATCCGGCGCAGCAGCACGGCGATCCCCGGGGTGGGCGTGCGGGCGTGCTCGTCGATCACGAACGAGTTCCAGGCCGCCAGCAGGGGGCGGGGCAGCGAGGTGACCACCACCGTGTCGTCGATGTCCGAGACCAGGCCGACCCGCGCACCCGGCTCGCAGATGTACAGGTCCATGACGGCGCGCTCCTCCTGGCCGCCGACATGGAGGGTGGCGGTCTGCCAGCCGGGCTCCAGCTCGACGTCCAGCACGACGTCGACGACGCCCATCCGGTCCGTGCGCACCGTGGTGCGCAGGTTCCCCACCTGCACCTCCACCTCGGCGTAGGCCATGGGCGGGGCCACGAAGTTGCGCCAGCCGCGCACGCCGTCCGCCACCACCTTCGACAGCCGACGGCCGTTCATGAACTCCTCGTCGGAGGCGATCACCACGCGGGAGAGGAGCCGCACCCAGCTGGTGCTGCCGTAGCCCGTGAACGCCATGACCGTCGGCACGTGGCCGGCACGCAGCGCACGGGAGCGGTGCCAGCGGTTCCACCCCTCCTGCAGGTGGGTGGCGACGTTCTCCACGGGGGTGGGGTCACCGAGAGGGGCCAGGCGGCCGCGCCGGGGCGCGGGCGTGGGGGCGTCGGAGGCTGCGGGCATGCGCCCAGTATTCCGCACCGTGCGCTCTCAGCGGGTCTCGGGGACCAGCGCGGTCAGGCGGTCCAGCATGCGGCCGACCTTGCCGTTCTCGATCGCGGCGGCCACGTGCCCGTCCGCGAACCGCTCGCCGCGCACCAGGTAGGTGAACAGCGTGCCGAGGTCGGCCAGGGACGCCTCGGCGATGCCGGCCTCGCTCACCCGGTCCACGTTCCGCAGATAGTCGACGTCGATGCCCGCCAGCTCCTGCGCGGCCACGAGGCCGGGGAACACGCGGTCGTCGTAGTCCGGGTAGACGCCGCCGAGGGTGCCGGGCGCGGGGGCGCCGTAGGAGGCGATCGGCCGGGCCTCGGTGCCGTAGCCGGCGGCGAGCAGCTCGCGCAGCGCACGCACGGCGGCCACACGCTGGGGCGTGGGGGTCTGCGGGCCGGTGAGGGTGGCGTCGTCGTCGGGGGTCGGGAGGGGGTGCTCGGTCATGGCGGCTCCTCTGTTCGGGGGTCGGCTCCATTGTCCCGCGTCCGGTCCGGCGTGTCCGGGCCCCCGCCTAGGCTCGGGGCATGAGCCCCGCCCTGCCTCGCCCCGCCGAGCTGCGCGCGATCGCCCTCGACGCCGCCCGCGCGGTTGCCGACGACCTCGCCGCCGCCTTCCGCTCCCCCACCGCCATCGGGCCCGAGGCCAAGACCACGCACCACGACCTGGTCACGGTCCACGACCGGCGCACCGAGGCCCGGCTCGTCGCCGCGCTCACGACGGCGGTCCCCGGCTCCGGCGTGCTCGGCGAGGAGCTCGGGGCGCAGGCCGGCACCGGTGAGGCCGCCCGGTTGACCTGGATCGTCGACCCCATCGACGGCACCTCCAACTTCGCGCACGGCTTCGCGATGTTCTCGGTGTCCCTGGCCGCCGAGGTCGACGGCGAGGTGGTGGCCGGCGTCGTGCTGGACCCCGTGGGCCGGCTGGCGTTCTCCGCCGACGCGGACGGCGCCTACCTCACCCGCGGCGACGGGCCGGAGCGCCCGCTGGCCGAGGTCGGCCGGCCGGCGCCGGCCGGCGGCGAGCGCGCCCAGAACCTCGTGACCTCCTATCCGGCGGGCGAGGCGCTCGCGCGCGAGGGCGAGGACGCGCTGCGCCGCTTCGGACGTCTCGTGACCGCCCACGCGACCGTGCGCCGCACCGTCTCCGGCGCCCTCGAGCTCGCCCACACGGCGGCGGGCTGGGCCGACGCCGCGCTGTACGTGGACACCAAGCCCTGGGACGTCGCGGCGGGGCAGCTGATCCTGCGCCGCGCCGGGGGCAGGTGGCTCACGCCGGACCCGGCCGCGCCGTCGTCGGGCCGGCTCGTCGACGACGGCCCGCGCGCCCACACGTGCCCGTTCGCGCTCGCCGTCGCCCCGGGCCGCGAGGCGCCGACGACGGCGGCGGTGCTGGGTGACATCGTCGCCTCGCGGGCGACCGACCATGTATAGAGTGGATGTGAGCCCGATCTCAGCGCCGCGCCCGACGGCGCCCGTCCCGGCATGCCAGGAGGCCCCGATGACCCAGCAGCACCATGACACCGACGACGCCCCGTCGATGCAGCGCCCCGATCCGGTCGCGGAGCCCGGGGACCACCTGATGTTCGAGCACCCGGACGGCGAGGCCGTCCTGGTGCTGGACGAGGACCAGGTCTGGCGACTGCTGGGCCGCGTGGGCCACGCGCGCCTCGGGCTGGCCGTGGACGGGCGGCCGGACATCGTGCCGGTGAACGTGCGGGCCCACGACGGCGCCATCTACTTCCGCACCGCGCCCGGCTCGAAGCTCGCCGAGCTCACGGTGAACCCGCGCGTCGTGGTGCAGGCCGACGGGATCCTGGCCGACCAGGCCTGGTCCGTGCTCGTGCACGGCACCGCGCGCCGCCTGGACACGGAGGCGGAGATCGCGGAGGCCGAGTCCCTCGGCATCGAACCGTGGGTGCCGACGCTCAAGGACTTCTACGTCCGCGTGGACGTCCAGCGCGTGTCCGGCCGCCACTTCGTGTTCGGCCCGCACCCCGAGCGCAACGAGTCCCAGACCGACTGAGCCGCCGGCAGGACGCGTGGGCTGAGCCGGACGGCTCAGCCCACGTCCGCCGGGCTCAGGGCTGCGCCGGGGGCTGTCCGCCCTCGCCGCCCGCCGGGGGCTGGCCACCGCCGGGCCCGCCCATCCCGCCCTGCTCCTGCTCAGTGGTGGTGTCGATCGGGACGTCGATGGTGATGGCGAAGCCCTTCTCCACGGAGCCCGTGATCTGCGGCAGCTGCGTCTCGTAGCCGTCCGAGAAGACGTTGTCCGTCTCGAGGCTGACGTCGGCGAAGTTCTCCGTGGACCCGTCGTAGGCCGAGGTGGCGTAGACCTGCGCGGACTGCTCCTCGGGCATGGCGATCTGGGAGGTGAGGACGTTGTTCGTCGCGTCCGTGATGGACGCCTTGTCCGGGAACACCTCGAAGTGCAGGTGGGGCCACCGGCCGTCGTAGCAGCCGGGCCACACCGTGGTGAAGGTGACCGTGCCGTCGTCGCCCACCACCTGGACGCCGCGCAGGTAGGTCTCCTCCGTGATGCCGTCCGAGTACATCGAGTAGCGGCCCTGCGCGTCGGCGTGCCAGAGGTACACGGCGGCGCCGGTCATGGCGGCGTCGCCGTTGGCCATGTCGATCACGTTCATCGTCACCCTCAGCGGGACGCCCTCGGCGGCGGTGCCCGTGTCGATGCTCGTGGTCAGGTCGGAACGTTCGATGCCGGACGCGTCGAGCACGTCCGGGCCGTTGGAGCCGCCGCCCGGGTACGGGCGTGCGTTCTCGGTGACCATCTCGGTCAGGGTGGCGGACGGCGAGGCGCTCGCCGCCGACGAGGAGGAGGCCGCGGGTGACGAGGAGCCGGCGCTCGCCGACGTCGAGCCGGAGGAGGACGAGGCGCCCTCCTGGACACCGCACGCGGCGAGGACGAGGGCTCCCGCCCCCGCGCCGAAGATGCCCAGCGCGTTGCGGCGGGAGACGAGCGTGCCGACGTCGAAGGCGGCGCCCTGGTCCTCGACGTCCTCGGCCGGGCGGTGGAAGGCCCGGCCCTCGAAGGTGGGCGTGACGGCGGGGGCCTCGCCTCCCTCGGAGACCTGGGGGAAGGGACGGCGGGAGCGGATCGAGAGCCAGGGGCCATGGAGTTCCTCTCGTGGGGCGCCCGCCGGGTGGCGGACCGCGTCGAGAGGCCAGCATGGCAACGGATGCCGGACGTTTTCGTGAGATCGGCGGGATGGTTCCAGGACATCTCCTGGGCGGTTTCTGACACGGGCGGGACCGCCGGCGCCTCGGTCGACGTCTCAACTACCTGCCGGTCCAGCTCCGTTGCTGAAACATGCACCTGGAAAGGTGGCGCACACTCTCAGGGTCGAGTCAGCGATTCCGGCGCCGGGCCGCGTCAGACCTCCGGGGCCTCCCCCAGGTGGCTCGGCGCCCACATCGCCAGGCGGGTCTGCACCACGACGACGTTCGGCCCGTCCGCCTGGAACGCGCGCTCGAGCGCGCCGCGCACGTCCTCCACTCCCACCGTCTCGGCGGGCACGCCGAAGGAGGCGGCGAGGGCCTGGAAGTCCGGCCGGTCGAGCTCGGTGGCCGTGGCCTTGCCGAACGCGCCCTCCATGTACTCGCGCAGGATGCCGTACCCGCCGTCGTCGATGATCAGCCACGTCACCGCCGCACCGTGCTGCCGGGCGGCCGCGAGCTCGGCGAGGGAGTACATCGCCGAGCCGTCGCCGGCGACGGCGAGCACGCGCCCGTCGATCCCGGTGCGGCCCTGGTGTGCCAGGCCCACCGCGCCGCCGAACGCGGCCGGGAACCCGTAGCCGAGCCCCCCGGCGCCCTGCGCCGAGTGGAACTCGCCGTCCTGCGCGTCCCAGCAGTTCCACGCCCAGTAGGCGGCGATGGTCATGTCCCAGTACGTCTGCATGGTCGACGGGACGGCGGCGCGGATGTCCGCCAGGAGCCGGCGCTCCACGCCGAGGTCCTGGGCGTCGAGCCGGGCGGTGATGCGCGCGTTGACGTCGGCGACCACCTCGGCCGGGGTGCGGCCGTGCCAGACGGCGGCGTCCTGCGCCACCGAGCCCGACTCGCGCAGCGCCGCGGCGAGGGCGTCGAGCGCCTGGCCGGCGTCGGCGCGCACACCCAGCGTGGGGTGGTTGGTCTCCAGCACGCGCGGCTCCGCGTCCACCTGGATGAGGCGGCCGCGCGGCTCGAGCGTGAAGTAGTTCGAGGTGACCTCGCCGAGCGAGGAGCCCACCACGAGCAGCACCTCCGCGTCCTCGAGCAGGTCCGTGACGAGGCGGTCCTCCACCCAGCCGCCGAGGCTGAGCGGGTGCTCCCACGGGAAGGCGGTGTTGCCGCCCGGCGAGCAGACCACGGGCGCCTGGAGCAGCTCCGCGACCTCCTGCAGGCTCTCCATCGCGGCCCGGCCGGAGCGGCGCACACCGCCGCCGGCCACGATCGCCACCCGCCCGGCCCCGCGCAGCCAGCGCACGGACTCGGCCACGAGCTCGGCGCGCGGCGGATGGTCGTAGGGCACGGCCAGGGCGTCCTCGACCGGGGGCACCATCACCTCGCCGAGCAGCACGTCCTGCGGGATCTCGACCCACACCGGCCCCTGCGGCACGGTGACGGCCTCGGCCCACGCGTCCTGGATCGCGGACGGGATGCCCGAGGCGTGGTGCACCGTGAACTGGGCCTTGGTGACGTTGCGGGCCGAGGCCTTCTGGTCGTCCAGCTGGTGCAGCATGCCCTTGCGCCGGGCGCCGAGCCCGGACAACGGGATCTGCGAGGCGATCACCAGCATCGGCACGCCCGTGGCGTAGGCCTCCTGCAGGCCGGCCAGCGAGGTGAGCGCGCCGGGGCCGGTGGAGAGGAACAGCACCCCGACCTCGCCGGTGGCCCGGGCGTACCCGTCGGCGGCGAAGGCGGCGTTGTTCTCCACGCGGTTCGAGACGAACTCCAGCGGGGAGCGGGACAGGGCGTCGAAGAGGCCCAGGGCGTGCTGGCCCGGGATGCCGAAGACCGTCCGCGCGCCCAGGGCGTGGAGCGTCTCCACGGCCAGGTCGCCGCCGTTGCGCCGCGGGGCCGCCGTCGTCGTCTGCTCGTCGGTCATCGGCCCGGCTCCTCACCGGCGGCCGCGCGGGTGGCGCGGCGGTCGGCCATCAGGGAGATGAGGTCATAGGCCACATGGGAGGCGGCGACGCCGGTCAGCTCGGCGTGGTCGTAGGCCGGGGCCACCTCCACCAGGTCTGCGCCCACGATGTCGAGCCCGCGCAGCCCACGCAGGATCTCGAGCAGCTCGCGGCTCGTGATGCCGCCGGCCTCGGGGGTGCCGGTGCCCGGCGCGTGCGCGGGGTCGAGGACGTCGATGTCCACCGAGATGTAGAGCGGCCGACCCCCGATGCGCTGGCGCAGCTGGTCCACGATCTCGTCCACGCCCTGACGGAACACGTCCGAGGAGGTGACGATGCCGAAGCCCATGCGGTGGTCGTCGTCGAGGTCCTTCTTGCCGTAGAGCGGACCGCGCGTGCCCACATGCGAGATGGCCTCGGTGTCCAGGATCCCCTCCTCCACGGCGCGGCGGAACGGCGTGCCGTGGGTGTACTCGGCCCCGAAGTAGGTGTCCCACGTGTCCAGGTGGGCGTCGAAGTGCAGCAGGGCCACGGGCTCACCCGCACGGGCGGAGGCGGCGCGCAGCAGCGGCAGCGCGATGGTGTGGTCGCCGCCGATGGTCATGAGCGAGGAGCCGTCCTCGGTGAGGTCCATCGCGTCCTGCTGGATCGCCTCGATGGCCTCGCCGATGTCGAACGGGTTCACCGCCATGTCCCCGGCGTCCACCACCTGGGCCTGCGCGAAGGGCGAGGTGTCCGTGGCGGGGTTGTACGGGCGCAGCAGCCGCGAGGACTGCCGCACGTGGCCGGACCCGAAGCGTGCACCGGGGCGGTAGGAGACGCCGGCGTCGAACGGCACGCCGACCACCTTGATCTCCGGGGCGATGCCGGCCGCGGCCGCCTCGTCCAGGCGCGGCAGCAGCGCATAGGTGGGGGCGCCTCCGTAGCGGGGCACGAGGGCGGAGTTCACGGGGCCGAGGCGGCCGTTGTCCTCGACGCGGGGGATCTCGAGCATCTGGATGTCCTCTCTGGGCGGTTCGGTTCGGTTTGGTCGGTCTGGTCTGCCCGGCGCGGGCGTGCCGCACGGTTCACGCGTGGCCCACGAGGGTCCACAGCACGACGGCGGGGCGGTCGTCCGGATTGGCCCACGAGTGAGGCTCGCGGCCGGGGAAGGTGACGGTGTCCCCCTCCTCCAACAGGTGCACGGCCTCGGTGGTCCGCAGCTCGAGGCGGCCGGTGACCACGTGCACCGCCTCCACGCGACAGTCCACGGTGTACAGCTCCGTCTCCCCGCGGCCGTGCGGCGCGATGTCAGCGCGCAGGATCTGCAGGTCGCGACTGCCGCGCGGGGTGATCAGGCGCTCGCGGATGCCCTCGCCGCCGAGGCTGACCGCGGGGGCGTCGGCGAGGCGCACGACCGTCACCTCGGGCGCGTCCAGGACGTCGCCCGGGCTCGCGCCGAGCACCTGGCACAGGGTCACGAGCGTGCTCACGGACGGGCTCGTCAGGTCCCGCTCGAGGCGGGAGAGGAAGCCCTTGCTGACGCCGGCCGCCTCGGCCAGCTGGGCCACGGTGAGCCGCCGCGCCTCGCGCAGCGCGCGCAGCCGACGGCCGATCAGCGCCTGGCCCGGCGCGGTCTCGAGCGGGAGGGCCTTCATCGCGCTCCTCCCGACGTCGGCCAGGCGACATCGCCGACGTCACCCTGGACGACATGTTGTCTGATAAGCAACATGTGTTTACCGTAGACCCGGATCGTGTGATCGGCAACACGCCGATCACTCCTGTCCCGCCCGCGGCGCACCGCATCCCGGCGCCTCGGATCCCTTCGCTCCAAGGACCGCCCGTGACCCTCAACCTGACCATCGTCGCCGTCTACCTGGTCGGCATGCTCGCCTTCGGCTGGTGGGGCAAGACCCGCGCCGCCAGCTCGGAGGACTACCTCGTGGCGGGCCGCCGCCTCGGGCCGGTGCTGTTCACCGGCACCATGGCCGCCGTCGTGCTCGGCGGCGCCGCCACCGTGGGCGGCGTCGGCCTGGGCTACGAGTTCGGGCTGTCCGGCGCGTGGCTCGTGGCCGCCATCGGCGTCGGCGTGCTCATCCTGTCGGTGGCGTTCGCCCCGATCCTGGCCCGTCTGAAGATCTACACCGTCTCGCAGATGCTCCGCCTGCGGTACGGCCGTGGCGGGGCCTCCCACGCCTCCTCCTTCGTGATGCTCGCCTACACGCTCATGCTTGCCGCCACCTCCACGGGCGCCTACGCGTCGATCTTCGTGGTGCTCTTCGGCTGGGACCGCTGGCTGTCCGTCCTGGTGGGCGGCGGCATCGTGCTGGCCTACTCCGTGCTCGGCGGCATGTGGTCCATCACCCTTGCGGACATGGCCCAGTTCCTCATCATGACCATCGGCCTGTTCGCCCTCATGCTCCCCCTCTCCCTGGCCAACGCCGGCGGCTGGAGCGCCATGCAGGAGCGCCTGGGCGCCGAGTTCTTCAGCTGGGACGGGATCGGCGTGCAGTCGATCGTCACCTACTTCGTGATCTACACCCTCGGCCTGCTGATCGGCCAGGACGTCTGGCAGCGCGTGTTCACGGCCCGCTCCCCGCGCGTGGCCCAGATCGGCGGCGCCACCGCGGGGCTGTACTGCATCGGGTACGGCGTCGCCGGCGCCGTGATCGGCATGGCCGCGCGCACCGTGACCGCGGACATCGCCGCCACGGACGACGTGTTCGCGTGGGTCGCCCAGAACCTGCTGCCCGTCGGCGTCGGCGGCGTGGCCCTGGCGGCCGCCGTTGCGGCCATGATGTCCACCGCCTCGGGGGCGATCATCGCGGCCTCAACCGTGATGCGCACCGACATCCTCCCGATCCTCCGCGGCGAGGCCGCCGCGTCCGAGGACGGCGCCACCGCCGAGGACCAGGCTCCGGAGACCGCGGCGGAGCTCGCCTCGAACCGCGGCTGGGTGCTGCTGCTCGGCGCCGTCGTGCTGGGGCTGGCGATCGTCGTCCCGGACGTGGTGGCGGCCCTGACCATCGCGTACGACATCCTCGTGGGCGGCCTGTTCGTCGCGATCGTCGGCGGCCTCGTGTGGAAGCGCGGCACCGGCACGGCGGCCCTGTGGTCCATGGTGGCCGGGACGGTGGGCACCCTCGGCACCATGGGCTGGCTCGAGCTGAACGCGGCCGAGCCCTTCGAGGGTGTTTTCGCGAACGAGCCGATCTACGTCGGTCTGGCCGCCTCCGCCGTCGTGTACGTCCTCCTCAGCCTGATGACCCGGCCCACCGACCCCGCGGTCCTCGAGGCCTGGCGGGTGCGCTCCCGCCACGGCGTCGACCCCGCGGTCCGAGCGCAGGTCTGACCCACGCTCCCGGGGCCTGTGATCCTCCGACGCCCACACGATGGCCGAGGCCACGTGGTGCGGCGGGCGGCGGCGGGCGACCCTTCCCGCGGGCTCCCCCCGGCCCCTAGTGTCTCCGTACAGCCTGAGACCGGGACTCCCCCTCGGGTTCGCCCCGTCTCTCGCCCCACCTGGGGCCTCGCTGGAGACAGAAAGGCAACAGTTTCATGACCACCAAGAACCGCGCCGTGGCATTCCACGGCATCAAGGACGTGCGCGTCGACGAGCTGGACTTCCCCAAGCTGGAGATGCCCGACGGCTCCGCCGCCCCGCACGGTGTCATCCTCAAGATCATCGCGACCAACATCTGCGGCAGCGACCTGCACATCTACCGCGGGTCCTTCCCTGCCCCCGAGGGCATGGTGCTGGGTCACGAGATGACCGGCCAGGTGCTGGAGGTCGGCAGCGACGTCCAGTTCCTGCAGGAGGGCGACCTCGTCTCCGTGCCGTTCAACGTGGCCTGCGGCCGTTGCCGCAACTGCCGCGCCGGCCGGACCGAGATCTGCGAGACCGCCAACCCGGACCAGGCCTGCGCCGCCTACGGCTTCAATCTGGGCGGCTTCCAGGGCGGGCAGGCCGAGTACCTGTTCGTGCCGTACGCCGACTTCCAGCTGCTGCGCTTCCCGGACCAGGAGCAGGCGATGGAGAAGATCCTGGATCTCGCCGTGCTCTCGGACATCCTGCCCACGGCGTTCCACGGTCTCATGTCGGCCGGCGCCAAGCCCGGCTCCACCGTCTACATCGCCGGCGCCGGCCCTGTGGGCCGGTGCGCCGCGGCCGCCGCTCGGCTGCTGGGCGCCTCGTGCATCATCGTGGGCGACCAGGACGCCTCGCGGCTGGAACTGGTGCGCAAGCACGGCTGCGAGACCATCGACCTCTCCGCCACGGAGAACCTGCAGGACGCCGTGAACGACATCCTCGGCGAGCCGATGGTGGACTGCGCGGTGGACTGCGTCGGCTCCGAGGCCCACGGCCTGGGCTCCGCGTCCGATGAGATGCAGCCGATCGCCGCCGTGAACCAGGTCCTGGACATCACCCGTCCGGGCGGCGCCACGGGCATCATCGGCATCTACGGGCCGAACCCGATCGCGGAGACGAAGGCCGAGCAGGAGGGCACCTTCCCGGTGGACTTCGGCAAGGCCTGGATCAAGTCGCCCCACATCATCGGCGGCCAGGCGCCCATCATGCGCTACAACCGTCAGCTGATGATGTCGATCCTGTGGGACCGGATGCCGTACCTGACGGAGATGGTCAACCCGCGCGTGATCACCCTGGACGAGGCACCGCAGGCCTATGCGGAGTTCGACCAGGGGTCCCTGGAGAAGTTCGTCATCGACCCCCACGGCATGATCGCCCGCTGAGCGGTCCGCCCCCGGAGGCACGACGGCGCCCCTCACCTGCCCGCGCAGGTGAGGGGCGCCGTCGTCGTCCGCGGATCATGCCGCGTGCAGCAGCGTGGCGGTGATCCCGAGGCCCGCCAAGCCCACCACCAGCGCGACCATGCAGGCCACCGACGCCAGGGCCGGCCGGGCATGCTCCCGCGCGATTCCGTCCGCCTGCGCCACGTAGCGCCGGCGCTGCGTGGCCAGCACCGCCGCCCCGCCGACGGCCGCCACCACCGCGGGCCCGAACGCCCACGCGCCGACGGCCGGCCACCACCTCAGGAACGTGAGGCTGAGGACGCCCAGCGCCAGGACCGTGCGGCCCCAGCTCATCACGGTGCGCTCGGGCTGCAGCCCCGGGTCGTGATGCAGACGCATCGCCTCAGCCCCGCGGCAGGACGACGGCGGCCAGCAGCACCACGACCGCCAGTACGACGCCCCCCGCCAGGACCGGGACGATCAGCGGCAGCGGCAGCGGACGGCCGCGGCGCATCGCCCGCTCCACCCGGAGCCAGCGCACACCCGCGCCCAGGGCGAGCAGCGCCGCCAGGACGAGCAGCACCGTGCTCAGCACCACCCGGACCGGCGGCGCGAAGAGGGCGCCGGTGAACGCCTCCACCGCGACCCCGCCGGCCAGCAGCGCCAGCGCCGTCCGGACCCAGGCCAGGAACGTGCGCTCATTGGCAAGCGTGAACCGGGGGTCCGGCTCCACCCCGCCCGCCAGGAGGCGGTGCTGCCAGGCCGGCCGGCCGCCGTCGTGGGCGGCGGCCTCGGGGCCGTCGGGGGTCTCTGCTGCGTCCATGCGGCCATGGTAGCGACGGCGTAGACTGGCGGGTCGGGCGCGCGCCCGGCCGCCGTGGTCCGCGGCGGCGGCGCCCGTCTCCGCCTGCCCATCCGATGGAGCCCCATGAGCCCCGCCCACACCGCCACTCCTGCGGCACGCCCCGAGCCGACCCGCGAACAGGTCCGACGCTGGCGCCGCTACCTCGCCGACGAGATCGCCGAGGGTCAGATCTACCGCGACATCGCCGCCCGCAAGGACGGCGTGGAGCGCGACATCCTGCTCGGCCTCGCCGAGGCCGAGCGCCGCCACGAACAGCACTGGCGGGCCCTCCTGGGTGGGCACGCCGAGAACCCGCCGCGCCCCTCCCTGCACCGCATCCTGCTGCGCTGGCTCGCGCGGATCTTCGGCTCCGTGTTCGTGCTGGCCCTGGCCCAGCGCGCCGAGTCGGACACTCCCTACGCGGAGGACCAGGACGCCCCCGAGGGCATGGTGGCGGACGAGGCCATCCACGAGGAGGTCGTGCGCGGCCTCGCCGCCCGGGGTCGCGAGCAGCTGGCCGGCAACTTCCGTGCCGCCGTCTTCGGCATGAACGACGGGCTGGTCTCCAACCTGGCGCTCGTGATGGGCATCGGCGCGACGGGCGTGGCGCCGTCCGTCGTGCTGTTCACGGGCGTGGCCGGCCTGCTGGCGGGCGCGCTGTCCATGGCGGCCGGCGAGTACGTCTCGGTGCGGTCCCAGCGGGAGCTGCTCGAGGCATCCTCCCCCACCCAGATCACCCTCGAGGCGGCCCAGCACCTCGACCTG
The DNA here is from genome assembly GCF_022664405.1 of Micrococcus luteus. NCBI lineage: Bacteria > Bacillati > Actinomycetota > Actinomycetes > Micrococcales > Micrococcaceae > Micrococcus > Micrococcus luteus. The sequence continues at coordinate 67,772 of NZ_JAKRLB010000007.1, forward strand.
GACCACAACGAGCTCAAGCTCGTCTACCTGGCCCGCGGCATGACGCCCGAGGACGCCGAGCACCGCGCGCTCGAGCGCCTCGGTTATCTCACGTGCGACTGCAACCCGCGGTTCTCCGCCCGTCCCGACGGCTCCCAGGGACCCGTGGACCACTCGGACTCCTTCGCGGAGATCGGCTCGGCGTGGAGCGCCTCCCTGTCCAGCTTCGCGTTCTTCGCCTCCGGCGCGCTCATCCCGATCCTGCCGTACATCTTCGGCATGTCCGGGCCGTGGGCCCTGGGCCTGGCTGCGGCGATGGTGGGCGCGGCCCTGCTCTTCACCGGCGGTGTGGTCGGGCTGCTGTCCGGCTCCTCACCGCTGGCCCGGGGCCTGCGCCAGCTCGCGATCGGCTACGGCGCCGCCGCCGTGACGTACGTGCTCGGCCTGCTCTTCGGCGCGAACGTGGGCTGACGCGGGGAGGGCGGTCTGGCGCCCCGGCCAGGAGAAGAGGGTCCGGTCCTCTCCGTCCTCTCGGCGGCTCAGTTCCTCCAGAGCCCCGATGAGTGCACCGACAGCGGTGGGCCGGCCCGCTGTCGCAGTGTCGCTCTGCTCTGTGTCATGAGGAGCGGAAGGTGGTGACCATGCGGGCCTCAGGTGCGCGGTTCCCACCGGAAGGTGCTCTTTGCCATGGCGAACGCCGCCACGACGAAGGCGAGGCTCGGCAGCAGCAGGCTGACGGCCTCGTGGAGGGCCATGCCGCTCCATCCCTCGATGATCAGCTCGGTCACCGCACCGCCGGGGAGCAGGCGTTTGACTCCGGCAAGCTCCTCCGTGCCGGTCAGACCGACCCACATGGAGGCGCCGAGGGCGACGACGAACAGGGGCAGCGTGGTCACCTGCGCGTGGTCCGGGGAGTTGGTGAGACCCGCCGTCGCGATGGCCGCGCCCACGAACATCAACTCCAGGACGACGACGGCGGCCACGACGGCCACGACCCCCACCGGAGGGGTGCCGACGACCGACAGGATCGCGACGATGACCCCGGCCTGCACCAGGTTCACCAGCGCAATCGGCAGCACGAGACCGCTCAAGATGGAGGCGTCCTTCGCCGACGTGGAGCGCAGCCGCTTGAGGAACAGGTTCTGGCGGCGGGAGGCCAGGGTGGTCGTCGCCGTGATGTAGGTGCCCATGGCGGTCACGGTGACCAGGATCAGAGCGGCCGTCACCGGGGTGCCCCCGAAGTTCTCGCGGTTGAAGATCAGGACCGCGCTGAAGGCGAGGGGGATGAACAACGACGAGGCTGCGACGAGGCGGTTGCGGACGAGCTGTGTCATCTCGCTGCGGGCGATGGCGAACATTGCGGGCTCCTCTTGTGGTGGTCGAGTCGGTCGTGAGGACGTGTGATCAGGCGTTAAGGGCGCGGAAGAGGGATTCGAGCCCCTCGGCTCCGACGTTCAGGCCCTCGAGCTCCACATCGCGGGAGCGGGACCACACCAGGAGGCGGTACAGGTCCTCCTGGAGGTTCGTGGTGGGGATGGTGACCGCGCCGCCGGGTGCGATCGTCGCGTCCTCGAACGGGACGGTGGGCTCACCACTCAGCCGGAAGCTGATGGTCGAGGGGAAGGCCGAGGTGAGCTCGGCGACTGTCCCCTGCCGATGGATGCGGCCGCTGTGCATGAGCGCGATGCGGTCGGCCCGCTCCTGGGCCTCCTCGAGGTAGTGCGTGGTGAGCAGGATCGTCGCGCCCTCGTCACGCAGCCGGTCCACGACGTGCCAGAGTGCGTCGCGTGCCTCGATGTCCAACCCCGTGGTGGGCTCGTCAAGGAAGATCAGCTCCGGTGAGCCGAAGATCGCCGTGGCGAAGTCGAGGCGGCGCTTCTCGCCGCCAGAGAGCTGCCCGGTCCGGGTGTCCCGACGCCGGCGGAGGTCCACGAGGTCCAGGACACGGTCGACGTCGTCGTCCCGCCGCGTCAGACGACCGATCAGCGCGAGGGTCTCGCGTACGGTCAGGTCCGGGGCGAACCCGCTCTCCTGGAGCATGATCCCCACCCGACGACGCAGGGTGCGGTCGCTCGGGTCCTGCCCGAGGACCCGCACGGAGCCGGCGGTCGGGGCCCGGTGACCCTCCATGACCTCGATGGTGGTGGTCTTCCCGGCACCGTTGGTGCCGAGCAGGCCGAAGAACTCCCCACGTCGGATCTCGAGATCGATCCCGTCGACGGCAGTGAAGTCCCCGTAGTCGACCCTGAGGTCGTGGATCTCGACGATCGTCTGCGTGCAGGAGTCGACGGCGATGGGGGCCGGGAGAAGCGTCGTGTTCTGCATGTCCCCCACACAACCAACCGGGATCCGCCCCCGACAGTGAGGTCACGTCACTGCGCGGCATGACAGACTTGGTGCGCAAGCATGACGCTATGTCACTGGTGCGGGGCGGGCCGGTGACGGAAGGGTGGATGTCGTTCCGATCCCGCGGCACCCGCGGCGGATCGGGACCACCGAAGAGAACCAACCATCGACCTGGACACGGGAGGCTCCCATGAAGACCATCCGGACCATCGCATTCATCCTGTTTCTCTGTGCCACCGCGTTCGGCGTCATGTTGACGCTGCACTACCTGCCCATCCCCGAGATCCTGCCCTCTGAGATCACCTCCTGGGTCCCCGCACGGGACACCGCCGACGCCACCTGGCTGATCGTCGGCATGGTGGTCGCCGTCGTCGCGACCGCTGTGGGGTTCTCGGCCAGCCACAAGGCCGTCGAGCGAGAGACGCAGGTGACCTCCTGAGGGGCACCCGATCCACGCGCTGACTGAACATGGAGTGCCCATGACCTCCGAGCACACGTCGGAGACGCGAAGGCTGCGCAGCAGGACGAGCTTCGTCCTGCTCGCAGTCTTCGGTGTTGCCGCCATCGTCGCCCTCCTGACGTCCGCTGTGGAGCCGTGGCCCCCTCTCGTCCTGGCACCCGGCCTCATCGCCGGCCTCTGGCTGCTGTCCCAGTGGCACCGGGAGGTGGCTGCTCCGACGCGTTGGGCAGTGCTCGCCCTGGGCACTCTCACCTGGGCGCTCAGCGCCCTCTGGGATCTGACTCCCCTGGGCGCCCTGGCCTTCGCCCTCGCCGGTGCGCTCGAGGTCATGTGGAGCCGACACGCCAGGGCCGTCGTGACCCTGCTGGTGCTCACTGTCGGGTCGGCGGCCGGCGCTCTCGTGTTCGTCACCGATCCCCAGGCCTTGTGGGTCTATGTCGGCATGGGCGCCCTGCTGACGGGCGTCGCGTGCGTGACCATCCCCGTTTCCCGAATCTCCTTCGACCTCATGCGCCTGCAGGACCAGCGTGCGGAGCAGGAGCGGGCAGCCTCTCTCGATGCCGAGCGGCTGCGCTTCTCCCAGGACCTCCATGACATCCAAGGCCATGCGCTGCACGTGGTGAAGCTCAAGATCGCCGTCGCCCAGCGGATGCTTTCCACGGACACCGACGCGGCCCAGCGGGAACTCGATGAGGCTCAGCAGACCCTGCGCCAGACCATGGCCGAGACCAAGGCGCTGGCACAGGACGGGCACACCTTGACCCTGCGCGGTGAGCTCGCGAACTCCGTCGCGCTGCTCGAGGCCACAGGCATCACCGTCACCACCGACGACGACGGCGGCCCGCGAGGCGAAGAGTTCGAGCATGTGGCCGGCGTCGTGATCAGGGAGGGGACCACCAACATCCTGCGTCACTCCGACGCCCGCAGGGTCGAGATCAGCCTTGCCCCCGGGCACGTGGTGATCTCCAATGACGGTGCGGCCGGTGTCTCCGCCGAGGACCACACGGGAGGGCTGGACAACCTCCGGTCCCGCCTCGCGGGGGTCGGAGGCCGCCTGGACGTCTCCTGTGTCGACGGACGGTTCACCCTCGGGGCACGATGGGAAGCGGACGAGGAGGAGTCGGTGTGAATGACATCAGGATCGTCCTGGCGGACGACGAGAAGCTCCTGCGCACAGCACTGGCCACTCTGCTGGAGATAGAGGGCGGCATCCGCGTCGAGGAGGTGGCCGCCGACGGCCATGAGGCGGTCGAGGCAGTGCGCCGCATCGATCCCGACATGCTGGTGACGGACATGGAGATGCCCGGTCTGGACGGCGTCGCAGCCGTCGCGACGCTCCGCGAGACCCACCCCGACCTCCCGGTGGTGATGCTCACCCGCCACGCCCGTCCCGGGGTGCTCCGACGGGCGCTGAAGGCTGGCGTCACCGGGTTCGTCACCAAGTCTGCGGAGCCGGGGGAAATCGCCGATGTGATCCGCAGGGTGAACAGCGGGCAACGATGGATCGATCCGGACACCACGGCCCGGGCGATCTCGGACGACTGTCCCCTCACCGACCGGGAGCTCGACGCCCTGCGTGCCACGGGCGAGGGGTACTCCGTGGCCAGGATCGCGCAGCAGCTGCACCTTGCGGAGGGCACGGTCCGCAACTACCTCTCCAGCGCCATGCAGAAGACCCAGACGTCCACGCGCCATGACGCGGCGCGGTTCGCCCGCCGCCACGAGTGGCTCTGACTACGCGTCTCCCGTCACCTCACAGGACCTCACCACGACGACGGCCCCTCACCCTGGCGGGTGAGGGGCCGTTCGCTGTGGTCGCCGTGCCGTCAGGCCCGGCGGCCGAGGGTCGGGATCAGGCCTGGGCCTGCAGGATCTCCCGCATGAGCTGGGCGGTCTCGGACGGCGTCTTGCCGACCTTCACGCCCGCGGCCTCGAGGGCCTCCTTCTTGGCCTGCGCGGTGCCGGCGGAGCCGGAGACGATGGCGCCGGCGTGGCCCATGGTCTTGCCCTCCGGGGCGGTGAAGCCGGCCACGTAGCCGACGACCGGCTTGGTGACGTTGGCCTTGATGAACTCGGCCGCACGCTCCTCGGCGTCGCCGCCGATCTCACCGATCATCACGATGGCCTGGGTGTCCGGGTCGGCCTCGAAGGCCTCGAGGGCGTCGATGTGGGTGGTGCCGATGACCGGGTCGCCGCCGATGCCGATGGCGGTGGAGAAGCCGAAGTCACGCAGCTCGTACATCATCTGGTAGGTCAGCGTGCCGGACTTGGACACGAGGCCGATGGGGCCGGAGCCGGTGATGGTGGCCGGGGTGATGCCGGCCAGGGCCTCGCCCGGGGTGATGATGCCGGGGCAGTTCGGGCCGATGATGCGGGTCTTCGGCTTGCCGTCCTCGCCGGTCTTCGACTGCGACAGGGCGAAGAACTCCGCGGAGTCCTGCACCGGGATGCCCTCGGTGATGACCACGAGCAGCGGGATCTCGGCCTCGATGGCCTCGATGGCGGCGTCCTTGGCGAAGGCCGGCGGCACGAAGGCGACGGACACGTCCGCGCCGGTCTTCTCCATGGCCTCCGTGACGGTGCCGAAGACGGGCAGCTCGACGGCGTTGCCGTCCTTGTCCTCGTGGGACACGGTGGTGCCGGCCTTGCGGGCGTTCACGCCGCCCACGATGTTCGTGCCGGCCTTGAGCATGAGGCGGGTGTGCTTGGTGCCCTCACCGCCGGTGATGCCCTGGACGATGACCTTGGAGTCCTTGTTCAGGTAGATCGACATAGCTGTTTCCTCAGTCTTTCCGAACGGTCAGTTCGCGGAGTGGGCGAGCTCGGCGGCCTTGTCGGCGCCCTCGTCCATGGTGGCGGCCAGGGTGACGAGCGGGTGGTTCGCCTCCTGCAGGATGCGGCGGCCCTCCTCCACGGCGTTGCCGTCCAGGCGCACGACCAGCGGCTTGGTGGCGGTGTCGCCCAGGATCTCGAGGGCCTTGACGATGCCGTTCGCGACGGCGTCGCACGCGGTGATGCCGCCGAAGACGTTCACGAACACGGACTTGACCTGCTCGTCGCCCAGGATGACGTCGAGACCGTTGGCCATGACCTCGGCGTTGGCGCCGCCGCCGATGTCCAGGAAGTTGGCCGGCTTCACGCCGCCGTGCTGCTCGCCGGCGTACGCGACGACGTCGAGGGTGGACATCACGAGGCCGGCGCCGTTGCCGATCACGCCGACCTGGCCGTCCAGCTTCACGTAGTTGAGGCCGTTGGCCTTGGCCTTGGCCTCCAGCGGGTCCTCGGTGCGCTCGTCGACGAGGGCGGCGTGGCCCTCGTGGCGGAACGCCGCGTTGTCGTCGAGGGAGACCTTGCCGTCCAGGGCGAGGATCGTGCCGTCGCCGGTCTTCACCAGCGGGTTCACCTCGACGAGGGTGGCGTCCTCCTTCTCGAAGACCTCCCAGAGCTTCTGGATGACCTCGGCGACGTCGGCGCGCAGCTCCTCGGGGAAGCCCGCCTCGGTGACGATCTTCTGGGCGGTCTCGGCGTCGATGCCGGTCAGCGGGGAGACGGGCACCTTGGCGAGGGCCTCGGGGCGCTCCTCGGCGAGCTGCTCGATCTCCATGCCGCCCTCGACCGAGCACATGGCCAGGTAGGTGCGGTTGGCGCGGTCCAGCAGCACGGAGAAGTAGTACTCCTCGGCGATGTCGGCGCCCTGGGCGATCATGACCTGGTGCACGGTGTGGCCCTTGATGTCCATCCCCAGGATGGCCTTGGCGTGCTCGTAGGCCTCGTCGGCCGTCTTGGCGACCTTCACGCCGCCGGCCTTGCCACGGCCGCCGACCTTCACCTGCGCCTTGACGACGGTGACGCCGCCGATCTTCTCCGCGGCCGCCTTGGCCTCGTCCGGGGTCTGCGCAACGATGCCGGCCAGCACGGGGACGCCGTGCGCCTCGAACAGATCGCGCGCCTGGTACTCATACAGGTCCACGGTGGTATGTCCTTCTTGGTCGAAGACAGGGTCTGCCGGCCTCGCCCGCGGGCGCGGCCGACGTCGACGCCCCCTCCGTGGCCGGGCCGGGCACGGAGGCACGGCAGGGCGCCGGACGGCGGCGTTCCACGGCTCACTCTAGTCCACCCCCGGGGAGACCGGGGGCCTGCGGGCCGGTCCCGTCAGCCCTCGACCTTCGTCAGCGGGGCGTAGCGCAGCAGCAGCCGCTTCTGCGCCCCGGTGGCGTCGAAGGTGACGGTCGCGACGGTCTTGTCCCCCGCGCCCGCGACGGCGTCCACACGCCCCTCGCCGAAGGTCGCGTGGGAGACGCGGTCACCCGGGCTGAGCGCCACGATCTCCTTCTGCGGCTGCACCCGGCTCGGCGCCTTCCCGCGCACCACGGCGGAGGGCACCGTCAGGTCCGCCGGCTCGTCCCCGCGGGTGAGGCGCTGGGGCCGCGCGCCGTCGTCGTCCCGGGACCGCCAGGCCGGTCGCCCGCCGCCGAACCGCCCCGCGTAGCGCGAGGTGCCGGCGCCGGTCAGGCTCAACGAGCCGGCCGAGCGCGTGGTGCCCTCCCGCTCCCAGTCGATGAGCGCCTCCGGGATCTCCCCGAGGAACTGGCTGGGCGGGTTGAACTGGTGCTGGCCCCACAGCGAGCGTGCCTCGGCGCGCGTCAGGAACAGGCGACGGCGGGCGCGCGTCAGGCCCACGTAGGCCAGGCGACGCTCCTCCGCGAGCTCCTTCTCGTCCGTCATCGAGCGGGCGTGCGGGAACACCCCGTGCTCCATGCCCGTCAGGAACACCACGGGGAACTCGAGGCCCTTGGCGGTGTGCAGCGTCATGAGCGTGACCTGGCCCTGCTGCTCCGCGAGCGCCTCGCCCTCCACGTCCGGGGCCGTGGGCAGCTGGTCCGCGTCCGCCACGAGCGCGACCTGCTCGAGGAAGTCGGACAGGGTGCCGTCCGGGTGCGTCGTCTCGAAGGAGCGGACGACGGCGACGAGCTCACCGAGGTTGTCCGCGCGGGACTCGTCCTGCAGGTCCTCGGACTCGCGGAGGGCGGCCAGCATGCCGGACTGCTCGAGGACGGCCTCCAGGACGGTGGCCGGGCCGGCGGACTCGGCGACCTGGCCGAGGTCGTCCATCATCTGCACGAAGCCGCGGACGGCCTTGAGCGAGCGGGCGGCCATGCCGGGGGCGTTCTCGGCGTCGCGCAGGGCCGCGGAGAACGTGGAGCGGTTGCGCTCGGCCCACGCGGCGATGGCGCCCTCGGCCCGGTCCCCGATGCCCCGCTTGGGCTCGTTGAGGATGCGGCGCACGTTGACGTCGTCGTCGGGGTTGACGATCACCCGCAGGTAGGCGAGCGCGTCCTTGATCTCCTTGCGGTCGTAGAAGCGCGTGCCGCCGATGACGCGGTACGGGATGCCGCGCGTCACCAGCCGCTCCTCGAGTGCACGGGACTGCGCGTTGGTCCGGTAGAACACGGCGACGTCGGCCGGGCGGATCCCGTCCTCGTCCTGCAGCCGGTCGATGGCGGTGGCGATCCACTCCGCCTCGGCGGACTCGTTCTCCGCGGCGTAGCCGACGATCGCCGGGCCCTCCCCCTCGGCCGTCCACAGGCGCTTGGGACGGCGGCCCGGGTTGCGCTCGATCACCGCGTTGGCGGCGTCCAAGATGGTCTGCGTGGAGCGGTAGTTCTGCTCGAGCTTGATCGTGACGGCGTCCGTGAAGTCCTGCTCGAACTCGACGATGTTGCGGATGTCCGCGCCGCGGAACGCGTAGATGGACTGGTCCGAGTCGCCGACGACGGTCAGCTCGCCGCCGGGGGTCTCCACGCCCTCGGGGTCGCCCGCCGGGCCGGCGAGGAGCCGGATCAGGCGGTACTGGGCGTGGTTGGTGTCCTGGTACTCGTCCACGAGGACGTGGCGGAACCGGCGGCGGTAGTTGTCCAGCACGCGCGGGAACGCCTCGAACATGTGGACCGTCATGCCGATCAGGTCGTCGAAGTCCAGGGCGTTGGCCTGGCGCAGGCGGGCCGTGTAGTCCCGGTAGACGGCGGCGACGGCGCGGCCCCACGGGTCCCCCTCGGCCACGGTGGCGGCGTAGTCGTCCGCCTCCACGAGCTCGTTCTTCAGGGAGCTGATGCGGTTCAGCAGGGCCTTGGGCGCGAAGCGCTTCGGGTCCAGCTCGTGCTGCTTGGCGACGGTGGTGACCAGGCGCAGGCTGTCCGCCGAGTCGTAGATGGTGAACGTGGACTTCAGCCCGATGTTGGCGGCCTCGTTGCGCAGCAGCCGCACGGCGGAGGAATGGAACGTGGAGATCCACATCCGCTGGGCGGTGGGACCGATCAGCCCGGCCACGCGCTCGCGCATCTCCGCGGCGGCCTTGTTCGTGAAGGTGATGGCGAGGATCTCGTGCGGCCGCGCCCGGCCGGTGGCGAGCAGCCACGCGATGCGGTGGGTCAGCACCCGGGTCTTGCCCGAGCCGGCGCCCGCCACGATCAGCAGCGGCGCCCCCGTGTGGGTCACCGCGGCGGCCTGCTGCGGGTTGAGCCCCGCCACGAGCGACTCGGGAGTGTGCGCCGGAGCGGCCGGGCGGGCGTCCTCGCCCCAGGCCTCGGGGTCCGCGGCCGCGCGCGTGACGGCCGGGGGCACGAGCCCGGGCAGGGCGGTCTCCGGGTCCGCGGGGCGGCGGGTCCGGTCGAGGTTCAGGGGCGTGCGTCCGAGCGCGGAGAAGAGGTCAGCCATGGCGGACCCAGTCTAGGCGCGGCCCCGGACGCGACAGGGGGCGCCGTCGTCGCCATCCCCCACCGCGCCGCCCCGCCCCACCCCACCCGCACTTTCGAACGTGATGTGGGGCCTATCTCGCGTTCGAAAGTCCCCAAGACCCCGATTCCACGTTCGAAAACCGGCGGGAATCGAACGGCCCGCTATGGTCTTCTGGGCGTTCCGCGCGATGTGGCGGCGGAGCCTCCTTCCCCTGCCCCGCCACGTCACCCCGGAGCCGCCATGTCCACCACGCCGACCCCGCCCATGTCCCACGGGTCCACCCCCAGCCGGATGACCTGGATGGACGCGATGCGCGGATTCGCCGTGCTGCTGGTGATGTTCACCCACACCTACACGATGCCGCAGGGCCTCGACGCGACCTTCAGCTCCGTGGCGTTCGCGAACGTGGTGCAGGTGTTCCAGTCGTGGCGGATGCCGATGCTCGTGTTCCTGTCCGGCGTCCTGCTGCCCCGCTCCGTGTCCAAGCCGCTGGGCACGTACTACCGCGGCAAGGCGGAGCGGATCCTGTGGCCGTTCCTCGTCTGGATGGTCGTCCTGGCGCTGGCCACGGGCAGGCCCGGATCCCTGCTGTCCGTCGAGTTCTGGCGCGGCGGCGCGTGGCACCTGTGGTTCCTGTGGGTGCTCATGCTCTGCTACCTCATCGGCCCGGTGATCCGTCGCGTCCCGGCGCTGGTGGTCGCCGTCGTCCTGTTCGTCCTGCTCCTCGAGTTCGTCAGCGGCCCCCGCCACTGGGTGCGCCCGCTGTACTGGGGCGTGTACTTCTTCCTCGGTGCCGCCTCCGCGCGACTGCTCCCCCGGATCCGCACGGCGCCCGCCGCCCTGGGCGTGATCGCGGTGATCCTCATGGTGCTCACCGTGACGGCCACGCGCACCGGCGCGCTCGTGGTGGCGGAGCGCCAGCCCTGGTCCGTGTTCGCCGCGCTGCCGGGGATCCTCGTGGTGCTGTGGCTCGGCCCGCGCCTGCCCCGTCTGCCGTTCCTCGAGTTCTGCGGCCGCCGCTCGATGGTCCTCTACGTCGCCCACATGCCGGTGCTGATCCTGGCGGTGGCGGCCTTCCGCGACCTCGCCGCGGTCCGCCCGGTCGACTTCTACGTGGCCATCGCATCGTTCACGTTCCTCGTCCCCCTCGCCCTCGCGCTCGGCTACCGACGGGTGCGCTGGCTCTTCGAGTTCCCGACGGCGGGACGCGTCCGGGCGCGGCCACGCACCCGGGTCTCGGCCCGGGAGGCGGCGGACGCCGTGCCGGCACAGACCGCCGAGCCCGCCTCGACGACGGCGCCCCTGTCGGTCGTCGAGCCGGAGTCCGAGACGCAGCCCACCGCGGGGCCGGCCCCGGCCACCGAGCCGGCGGCCGACGCACCCGTCCGGGTCCCCCGCCCGCGGCCCCGCCACGCGGACTGAGCCGCCCCCGACTCGACCCCACCCCCCACCACACCCCACCCCACCCGCGCTTTCGAACGTGATGTGGGGCCTATCTCGCGTTCGAAAGTCCCCATGACGCCGATTTCACGTTCGAAAGTGGGTTGGACGGGCTGGACGGCGCGGGGCCGGGCCGGCTCGGCCGGTCTGGGAGGATGGACCGCGGAGGTGCCCCGTGTCCCAGAAGTCCCGCAAGTCCCGTCCGCGTCCGTCGCGGCCCGCCGCGCGCCCGGTCGCCGAGTCCCCGCGCTCCCGCCCCACGCTGCGGGACGTCAACGTCCGGGAGGACCTCGCCACGGCCGCTGAGCGCGAGGGCAGCCCCGCGATCCCGGTCAGCGCGCTGATCGTGACCACCCTGCTCGTGGGCGCGTACCTCCATCTGCTGGTGCTGCAGCAGATGACCCAGCTCAGCGGCGGCCTGGCGATGCCGGACTCCCTGCTGTTCTACGGGCAGGACCACATCCGCGCGCTCTCCGCGGTCATGGACGAGGACGCACGCGGCCAGCTGAACTGGGTGCACAAGACGGCCGGCGTGATCTTCCCGATCGCCGTGGCGCTGACGGTCACCGCGGTCGGCGCGTGGCGCCTGCGTCCCGCCGGGGCCAAGTGGGTCGTCTTCGGGCTGGGCGTGCTGTTCGCGGTCGTGGACATCTGCGAGAACATCGCGATCGAGCAGGCCATCGCCGCCGGCGGCCCGGGCACCGGCCTGGCCGCCGCCCTGACGCTGACCCGCTGGGTCCTGCTCGCGCTGCTCGCGCTGGCGGTGGCCGTGATGCTGTGGGCCGGGCGGCGCCGTCGTCGTGGTCCCGCCGCGCGGGAGGCCTGAAGGGCTCGGCTAGACTCGCTCACCGGACCGACGCACGGTCCGCGCCCCAGTAGCTCAGTTGGATAGAGCGACCCTCTCCTAAAGGGTAGGCCGTCGGTTCGATTCCGGCCTGGGGCACCTGGGCGGCCGGTCCGGTCGCCGCCTCATTCCGCGTCGGCGAACTGCGTGGTGTAGAGCTCCGCATACCGCCCGCCCGCCGCGAGCAGCGCGGCGTGCGTGCCGCGCTCCACGATCCGCCCGGCCTCGACCACGAGGATCTCGTCCGCGCTGCGCACGGTGGAGAGCCGGTGCGCGATCACGATCGCGGTCCGCCCGGCCAGCGCCTCCCCCAGCGCCTCCTGGATGGCGCGTTCGTTGGTGGAGTCCAGCGCCGCCGTCGCCTCGTCCAGCACCACGACGCGCGGAGCCGCCAGCAGCAGCCGCGCGATCGTCATGCGCTGCCGCTCGCCGCCGGAGAGGCGGTAGCCGCGCTCGCCGACCACGGTGTCCAGCCCGTCCGGCAGCGCCTCGACCACGGGGCGCAGGCGGGCCCGCTCGACGGCGTCCCACAGCTGCTCGTCCGTCGCGTCGGGGCGGGCCAGCGTCAGGTTTGCGCGCACGGTCTCGTGGAAGAGGTGGCCGTCCTGGGTCACCATGCCCACGGCCCGCTGCAGGTCCGCGAACGCGAGGTCCCGCACGTCCACGTCGCCGATCTCGACGGCGCCGGAGGTGACGTCGTGCAGGCGCGTGACGAGCGAGGCGATGGTGGACTTGCCCGCACCCGAAGAGCCCACGAGGGCCACGGTGGCCCCGGCGGGCACGGCCACGTCGATCCCGTGCAGCACCTCCTCGCCGCCGCGCGTGTCCAGCACGGCGACCTCCTCGAGGGAGGCCAGGGACACCTGCTCCGCGGTGGGGTAGGCGAAGCGCACGTCCCGCAGCCGCACGGACAGGGGCCCCTCCGGCAGGGCCGCGGGCCGCGCGGGCTCCGTGATGAGCGGCTCCAGGTCCAGGACCTCGAACACGCGCTCGAAGCTCACGAGCGCGCTCATGATCTCCACGCGGGCGTTCGCCAGCGCGGTCAGGGGGGCGTACAGGCGGGTCAGCAGCAGGGCGAGGGTGACGACGTCGCCGGCGTCGAGGGTGCCCGCGATCGCCTGGAGCCCGCCCACGCCGTACACGGCCGCGAGCGCGAGCGCGGAGACCAGGGTGAGCAGCGTGGTGAAGACGGCCTGGCGCACGGAGATGTCCACGCCGGTGGCGCGCACGCGGTCCGCGCGGCGGGCGAACTCGGCGGACTCGGCGGCGGGGCGGCCGAAGAGCTTGATGAGTGTGGCGCCGGGAGCGGAGAACCGCTCGGTCATCTGGTCGCCCATGGCCGCGTTGTGCCCGGCCCGTTCGCGGGACAGGTCCGCCAGCTTCGAGCCGACCGCCCGGGCCGGCACCAGGAACAGCGGCAGCATCACGAGGGACAGGACGGTGACCTGCCAGCTGGTGGCCACCATGACGCCCAGGGTCAGCGCCACGGACACCACGTTCGCGACGACGCCGGAGAGGGTCCGCGAGATCGCCGACTGCGCCCCGATCACGTCGTTGTTCAGGCGTGAGACGAGCGCGCCGGTGCGGGTGCGCTGGAAGAACGCCACCGGCATGCGCTGCACGTGGTCGAACACGGCGGTGCGCAGGTCGTAGATGACGCGTTCCCCCAGCCCGGCGGAGAGCCATTTGGTGAACACGGACAGCGCCGCGTCGAGCACGGCCACGAGGGCGATCAGCAGGGCCAGCCGCACCACGAGCCCGCGGTCCGCGCCGCCGGTGATCGCGTTGACGACGTCGCCGGCCAGCACGGGCGAGGCCACGCCGAGCACCGCGCCCACGATGGACGCCGCGACGAACACGATCAGGCGGGTGCGGTACCGGCCCGCGAACGCGATGGTCCGGCGCACCGTGCCGCGGGCGAGGCTCTGCTGGGCGTCGGACTGCCCGCGGGTCATCCGCATCATGGACATCCGTGCCGCCGACTCCATGCTCATGGGCCCCTCCGCTCTCTCGACCGTTGGAGAGTCTAGGAACCGCCGGGCACGGGCGGGCGCGATTCCGCTTCCGGCGTCAGGCCGCCAGGCGCAGGTAGTCCCGCCACGCTTCGGCGGGCCGCTCCAGCTCGCGGATCCGCCACTGGGCCCCGCGCGGGCGCACCGGCTCCACCCGCAGCCGCCAGCCCAGGGCCTCGAGCGAGCGGTCCGCCTTCGCCCCGTTGCAGCGCAGGCAGCAGGCCACGAGGTTCTCCCACGAGTTCTCGCCGCCCCGCGAGCGCGGCCGCACGTGGTCCACGGTGGTGGCGTGGGCGCCGCAGTAGGCGCAGCGGTGTCCGTCCCGGCGCAGCACGCCCTTGCGGGAGACCGGGGCCGCGTCCGTGTGGGGCACCCGGATGTACTGGTGCAGCAGGATCACGAGGGGCCGGCCCCACGCGCGGGTGGGGCTGCGCATCGGGTCACCGGCGTCCTCGAGCACGCTCGCCTTGCCGGTGGCCACGAGCAGCAGCGCCCGGCGGTCGGAGACGACCGAGAGGGGTTCGTAGCCGGCGTTGAGGACGAGTGTGCGCATCGGGGGCCTCGGAAGCGTGGGGACACAGGAGCGTCGTGTCCCCACGCTAGACGCGGGTGCATCGGCGCGCCGCGTGTCGCCTGCGGCGGCGGAAGAGGTTCACCGGCCCGTCACCGGGCCATCACGCCCCCGTCACGCACGACGACGGCGCGCCGCGCCTCAGCCGTCGAGACGCTCGACCCACACGTGCGCGGCCGTGGCCTCGGCCAGCTCGAGGGCCCCGCCGTCCGCGGCCGCGCCGTCCTCCGCCTCGCCCTCGACCCGGATGTACCCGGCGTCGCGGGCGGCCTCGGCACGCACCACACGGCCGGGGGTCACGCCGGCGCCGGCCAGCTGGGCCAGCAGCTCGGGGTCGGTCTGCACGCCCTCGGCCAGCCCGCGGACGCGGAACCGGCCGGCGGTGGCGGCCTCCTCGGAGAGCCGGGCGCCCGCCAGGCCCATGTCGCGGCTCCAGTCCTCGGCGGAGGCCTGCTCGGGCCGGGGCGGGATCGGGGTGCCGTAGGGGGTCTCGGTGGGGTTCTCCAGGAGCGTGAGCAGGCGGCGCTCCACCTGGTCGCTCATCACGTGCTCCCAGCGGCAGGCCTCCTCGTGGACGAGCTCCCACTCGAGGCCGATCACGTCCGCGAGCAGGCGCTCGGCCAGGCGGTGCTTGCGCAGCACGGACACGGCCCGCTCGCGGCCCGCCACGGTCAGCTCCAGCCGACGGTCCGCGCCCACGTGCACCAGCCCGTCCCGCTCCATGCGGGCCACGGTCTGGGAGACGGTGGGGCCGGAGTGCTCCAGACGCTCGACGATGCGGGCGCGCAGCGGGGGGATGCCCTCCTCCTCGAGCTCGAGGATCGTGCGCAGGTACATCTCGGTGGTGTCGATCAGATCCGTCATGGCACGTCCTCTTCCCTCGGGCTCTTCGTCCCGGACATCCTAGCGAGGCGTGAGTCACGTGGACGGCCGGTGGTCCCGGGCGCGGGAGAATGGGCGCGACCCGCGACCCCGAAGCGTCAGGAGCACGCATGACCTCCCCCGCCGAGATCACCATCCCCCAGGACCTGCTGCCGGCCGACGGCCGCTTCGGCGCCGGCCCCTCCAAGGTCCGCCCCGAGCAGCTGAGCGCGCTCCAGGACGCAGCCGGGCTGCTCGGCACGTCGCACCGTCAGAAGCCGGTCAAGGACCTGGTGGCGAGCGTCCGGTCGGGCGTCGCCGAGCTGTTCTCGGCGCCGGAGGGCTACGAGGTGATCCTCGGCGTCGGCGGCTCCACCGCGTTCTGGGACGCGGCCGCCTTCAGCCTGGTCCGCGAGCGCGCCCAGCATCTGAGCTTCGGCGAGTTCGGCTCGAAGTTCGCCAAGGCCACCGACCAGGCGCCGTTCCTGGCGCCGTCGGACATCCGCACCTCCGAGCCGGGCACCCGCCCCGAGCCGGAGGCCGTGGCCGGGGTCGACGTGTACGCGTGGCCGCACAACGAGACCTCCACCGGCGTGATGGCGCCCGTCGTCCGCCCCGCGGGCATCGACGAGGACGCGCTGGTCGTCGTCGACGCCACCTCGGCCGCGGGCGGCCTGCCGGTGGACGTGTCCGAGGCGGACGTGTACTACTTCGCGCCGCAGAAGAACTTCGCGTCCGACGGCGGTCTGTGGCTCGCGCTGTTCTCCCCGCGGGCCCTGGCGCGGGTCGCGGAGATCAAGGAGTCCGGCCGCTGGATCCCGGCGTTCCTGGACCTGGCCACGGCCGTGGAGAACTCCCTCAAGGACCAGACCTACAACACGCCCGCGCTGGCCACGCTCGTCATGCTGGACGCGCAGCTGCGCTGGATGAACGGTCAGGGCGGGCTGGACGCGATGACCGCCCGCACCGCCGACTCCTCCTCGCGCGTGTACGCGTGGGCCGAGGCGTCGTCCTTCGCCACGCCCTTTGTGGCCCGGTCCGAGGACCGCTCCGCCGTGGTCTGCACCGTCGACTTCTCCGACGACGTCGACGCGGCGGCGGTCGCCCAGGCCCTGCGCGCGAACGGCGTGGTGGACGTGGAGCCCTATCGCAAGCTCGGCCGGAACCAGCTGCGGATCGCGACCTTCGCCGCGATCGAGCCCGAGGACGTCGCGGCACTGCTGCGCTGCATCGACCACGTGGTCGAGCGCCTGGCCTGAGCCGTCCCCGGACGGGGACACGGGCCCGCGGGGGACTCCACCGCGGGCCCGTTGCGTGTCCGCCCCGGCGGGTCAGCCGGGGCGCGCCGTCTCAGCCGCGGTCGTCCGGCGCGGTCTCAGGCGCCGGGGCGCCGGGCACACGGCCCTCGGCCACGGCCTTGAGCCGCTCGCGCTCCTCCTCGTTCACGCGCTCGGCGTACGGCACCCACGGGGGCGCCACGAGCGCACCCTCCCCCGCCATGAGGCCGGTCTCGCACACGGTGACCTGCTTGGCGCGTGGGGCCCGGGCGATCGTCACGTACCAGAGCCAGCCCGCGTAGCCGGGCATGCGGCACGCGAAGCGGTGCGTCAGGAGCCGGTCGTCGTCCACGAGCACGTCCACGTGCTCCCCCACCTCGTCCGGGGCGGCCAGCCCGGCCAGCCCCGCGCGGGCGGCGTCCACGGCGGCGGCGAGCAGCTCGTCGCGGCGCGGGGCCCGGCGACGCGCGGGCGGCACGGCCGCCCTCTCCTCCGCGGGCGCGGGCTCGGCGTCGGGGCTCCGGTGGTCGACGCGCGGGGCGTCGTCGTGGGTGGTCATGGCTCAGGCCTCCAGATCGTCGGCGACACGGCGCAGCACCTGCGCCATCTTCTGCGCCTGGGCGCGCTGGGGGTAGCGGCCGCGGCGCAGGCCGTTGGAGGTCTGGTCCAGCCACGTGATGAGGTCCTCCATGAGGACGGCCATCTCGGTGGCGCCGGGTCGGTGGTTGCGGACCACCGAGGGTGCGGCGTCGAGCACGCGCAGCGAGAGCGCCTGCTTGCCGCGGCGGCCCTCGGCCACGCCGAACTCCACGCGGGTGCCTCCGCGCAGCTCGGTCACCCCGGCCGGCAGGGCCGAGGCGGGCACGTGGACCTCCTCGCCCTCGTCCGTCTGGGCGAACCCGAAGCCCTTGGTCGAGTCGTAGAACTTGATGCGCCCGGTGGGCATGTGCGTCACCTGCTCCTCGTCATGTGGGTCCACCGCGTCGGGCCGGCGCCGCAGGGGCGGCCGTGCTCTCGTCTCGGGTCGGCGGGGTCCGGCACCGGCGTGGCGGTGCGCCGCGGCATCGGTGGGACCAGCCTGGCCGTGCGCCCGGAGGGGACGGCGGAGGACGTGGTCGTCAATGACCTCCCAGGATAGCCCGACTAGAGTGGCGGGCATGCCTCGGACCTCCACCCTCCCCGCCTCCGCGCCCGCCGCCGACCCCGCCGATCACCGGGGCGGTCGTGGCGTCGTCCTGGTGCTGGGCGTGGCCGTGACGGCGGTGTCCGCTCTGGCCCTGGTGGCCCTGCTGGTCGCGTACTTCCTGGCGTGGCCGGCGTCCCCGGCGCTGTTCGCGCTCGCGCTGTTCGGCCTGCCCGTCGGCTTCGGCCTGATGCTGCTGCACGTGGTGCTGGGCGCCGTCCGGCGCTCGCGCCCCTGAGCCGTCGGGCCAACGACGCCCCGTGACATCCAGCGCGCCTTCAGGATGCTCCCAGGTCGGGGCGGTTGACTGGCCCCATGCAGCCTCAGAACCCCGAAGCACGCCTCCTGGTGGTGGACGACGAGCCCAACATCCGCGAGCTGCTCTCCACATCCCTGCGCTACGCCGGCTTCGAGGTCACGGCCGCGGCCAACGGCCGGGAGGCCCTGGACGCCGCCGAGGAGTTCCAGCCGGACCTGGCCGTGCTGGACGTGATGCTCCCGGACATGGACGGCTTCACCGTGACCCGCCGCCTGCGCTCCGCCGGCCGTCACTTCCCCGTCGTGTTCCTCACCGCGCGGGACGGCACCGAGGACAAGATCACCGGCCTGACGGTCGGCGGCGACGACTACGTGACCAAGCCGTTCTCCCTCGACGAGGTGGTCGCCCGCATCCGCGCCGTGCTGCGCCGCACCGCCTCCCTCGACGACGACGCGGCGGTGCTGCGCGTGGACGATCTCGAGCTCGACGACGACGCGCACGAGGTCCGCCGCGGCGGCGAGGTCGTGGAGCTCTCCCCCACCGAGTTCAAGCTGCTGCGCTACCTCATGATGAACCCGAACCGGGTGCTCTCGAAGGCCCAGATCCTGGACCACGTGTGGGAGTACGACTTCAACGGGGACGCCTCGATCGTCGAGTCCTACATCTCCTACCTGCGCCGCAAGATCGACGTCGGCGGCCGCGAGAAGATGATCCACACCAAGCGCGGCGTCGGCTACATGCTCCGCACCGCGGACAAGCGCTGACGTGCGTGCGCGGCTCGACGCCGCGGCGGCCCGCGTCCGCCATCCGCGCGCCTGGCTGAGGGGCGCGTGGCAGGGGCAGTCCCTGCGCACCAAGCTGGTCGTGATGATCGCGGCGCTCATGCTGGCCCTGGTCGCCGTGACCGCCGTGGCGACCGCGGTGCTGTTCCGCCAGGAGGCGGTGCGCCAGCTGGACGAGGACATGGCCGCCAACCGGGACACCGTCTCGATGTACCTGGCCAACGTCGCCCAGACCGGCGAGTACTACATGCCGCAGCTGCCCATCCTGCGCTTCTACGGCGTCGTGTGGGACAACGAGGGCGCGCGGGTCGTCCAGACCCCGGTGATGCCGGGTGCGGACGAGCCGGCCCTCCCGGACATCACCCCGGCCGAGGCCCTGGAGCGCGGCTCCGCCTCCTTCGAGGTGCCCGGCACACAGCCGGACTCGAGCGGCTGGCGCGTGCAGCTGTACGGGCTCAGCAGCGGCGACGGCACCATGGCCGTGGCCCTTCCCCTGCAGAGCGTGACCTCCTCCGTCGAGCGCGTCACCTCGATCGTCGTGACCATCGGCCTGCTCGCGACGGCGGGCACCGTGATCGTGGCCAACCTGGCGGTCCAGCGCGCGTTCCGCACCCTGAACCGCGTGGAGCGCACCGCCGCCAAGATCGCCGCCGGCGACCTGAGCCAGCGCGTGGAGAGCGCGGCGCCCGACACCGAGGTGGGCCGGCTCTCCCGCTCCCTCAATGCCATGCTCGCGCACATCGAGTCCGCGTTCCGGGACAAGGAGATCTCCGAGGACAAGATGCGCCGCTTCGTGCAGGACGCCTCCCACGAGCTGCGCACCCCCCTGGTCACCATCCGCGGATTCTCCGAGCTGTACCGGCACGGCGGGCTGCGCGAGGAGGAGGACGTCGCCGCCGCCATGCAGCGCATCGAGTCCGAGGCCACCCGCATGACCCGCCTCGTGGAGGACCTGCTCACCCTGGCCCGCCTCGACGAGCAGCGCCCCCTCGAGCACGCCCCGGTGGACCTGCTCATCCTCGCGATGGACTCCATGATGGACGCCTCCGTGAACGCCCCGGACCGCAAGGTCACCCTCGTGGGCCCCGACGGCGACCGGGCGGCCCCGGCGCCCATCCTCGGCGACGAGAACCGGATGCGCCAGGTGGTGGTGAACCTCATGGCCAACGCCCTGCGCTACACCCCCGCCGGCACCCCCATCGAGATCGCGGTCGGCACCGTCGACCACCTCGGCGGCCAGGCCGGGGCGGACGGCGCGGGCCGCAGCTCCGTGATCGAGATCCGTGACCACGGGCCGGGCGTGTCCGAGGAGGACCGCGCCCGCATCTTCGAGCGGTTCTACCGCGCGGACACCTCCCGGCACCGCGAGACGGGCGGCACGGGGCTCGGCCTGGCCATCGTCGCGGCGATCGTGGCCCAGCACGGCGGCTCCGTCCGGCTGCTGGAGACCGAGGGCGGCGGCGCCACCTTCTCCGTCCACCTGCCGTGGGCACCGTTCGAGGACGAGGCGGACGAGGACGTCGAGGACGAGCGCCTGCCCGCACGGGACACCGACGACGACGCGGCCGGTCCGCCCACCGGCCCCCTCGCCCTGGCCGCGCCGTCGGGCGCCGGCGCCAGCGCCGCGGACGCCGCCCGGAGCAGCCGCCTGCTGCGTGCGGCGGAGCGGTTCCGTCGCGCCTCGGCCGAGCGCCGCCGTCGGGCGTCTGCTCCTGCACAGGCGCCTCAGGCCGACCCCCCGTCCCCAGGCGAGGACGACCCGGCGGCGGAGCGGGACGCCCGTCCCTAGCGTGGTGCCCGGCGGCACCCGCCGCCCATCAGCACTCGTCAGAGGGGACAGTCACATGAGCATCGTGCAGATCGACGTCGAGGACCTGCGGGCCAAGAGCGGGGCGGTGGAGGGCTCCATCGGACGCCTCCAGGCGGAGGTGAGCACCATGGAGGCCAACCTGCGCCAGCTGCAGGACACCTGGCGCGGCCAGGCGGCCGCGAACTTCCAGGGCGTGCTCACCGAGTGGCGCGCCACCCAGCAGCGCGTGGAGGAGTCCCTGGCGGGCATCCGCCGCGCGATGGACGCCGCCGCCACCCAGTACCAGGACGCGGAGACCGCCAACGCCGCGATGTTCCGGTTCTGAGCGCCCGGAACGGACCGGGGCGCGGCCGGCCGGCCGCGCCCCGGTCCGTGCTTCCTAGAGTGGAGGCATGACCGTCCTGATCGACCCGCCCGCGTGGCCCGCCCACGGCACCGTGTTCTCCCACCTCGTCTCCGACGCCTCCCTCGAGGAGCTCCACGCGTTCGCGCGGGCAGCAGGGCTCTCGGAGCGGGTCTTCGACCGGGACCACTACGACGTGCCCGCGCACCGACGTGCCGAGCTCGTGGCCCGCGGGGCGGTGCCCGTCACCGGACGGGAGCTGGTGCGTCGGCTCGCCGCCTCGGGGCTGCGCGTGCCCGCCCGGAGCCGCGCCGAGAAGCGGGACGTCGTCCTCGCCCGGCGCTGGGCGCGGCTGTTCGAGGGCACGGCGGCGAGCCCGGATGCGGTGACGACGGCGGGACGCGACCTGCTGGCCCGCTGGGCGGAGCCGCATCGGCACTACCACGACCCGGCCCACCTGCTCGCGGTGCTCGAGTCCGTGGACCTGCTCGAGCGGGCGGGGGCGGAGACCGGGCCGGATCCGCGTGCGGTCCGCCTGGCCGCGTGGTTCCACGACGCCGTCTACGCCGGGGACCCCACCGCGCCCGCCGGCCAGGACGAGGCGGACTCGGCCGCCCTGGCCCGGGACGTGCTCACCGACCCGCGGCTGGCGGTGCCGGCCGACGTCGTCGACGAGGTGGCGCGCCTCGTGTTGCTCACCGCCGCCCACGACCCCGCCCCGCACGACGCGGCCGGGGCGGTGCTCTCGGACGCGGACCTCGAGGTCCTCGGCCGCTCCCCCGAGGCCTACGCCCGCTACGTGGCCGCGGTCCGGCAGGACTACGCGCACGTGTCCGACGCGGACTGGGCCCGCGGTCGCGGCGCGGTGCTGGACGCCCTGCTGGACGCCGAGCGGCTGTATCGGACCGCGCCCGGCCGAACGCGCTGGGAGGCCGCCGCCCGCCGCAACCTGGCGGCGGAACGAGCCGCGCTGTCGGCCTGAGCGGGGCGCCCCGGTGCCGGCCCCGGACGCGGCGAGGCCCGCCTCCCCGGACGGGGAGACGGGCCTCGCAGGCTGGGCGCCCGAACGGGCCGGGCCGGCTCAGCGGCTGATCACATCATGCCGCCCATGCCGCCCATCGGGTCCATGCCCTCGGCGCCGGCGGCGGCCTTCTCGGGCTTGTCCGCGACGACGGCCTCGGTGGTCAGGAACAGGCCCGCGATGGACGCGGCGTTCTGCAGGGCCGAGCGGGTCACCTTCACCGGGTCGTTGATGCCGGCGGCCAGCAGGTCCTCGTACTCGCCGGTGGCGGCGTTCAGGCCGTGACCGTCGTCGAGGGTCTTGACCTTGTCCGCCACGACGCCGGGCTCCAGGCCCGCGTTGAAGGCGATCTGCTTCAGCGGGGCCTCGATGGCGACCTTCACGATGTTCGCGCCGGTGGCCTCGTCGCCCTCGAGCTGCAGGCCGCCGAACGCCTTGGCGCCGGCCTGGATCAGGGCCACGCCGCCGCCGGCGACGATGCCCTCCTCCACCGCGGCCTTGGCGTTGCGCACGGCGTCCTCGATGCGGTGCTTACGCTCCTTGAGCTCCACCTCGGTGGCCGCGCCGGCCTTGATGACGGCCACGCCGCCGGCCAGCTTGGCGAGGCGCTCCTGCAGCTTCTCGCGATCGTAGTCCGAGTCGGTGTTCTCGATCTCGGAGCGGATCTGGGCCACGCGGCCGGCGATCTGCTCGGCGTCGCCGCCACCCTCCACGATGGTGGTCTCGTCCTTGGTGATGACCACCTTGCGGGCGGAGCCCAGCAGGTCGAGGGTGGCGTTCTCCAGGGACAGGCCCACCTCGGAGGAGATGACCTGGCCGCCGGTGAGGATGGCGATGTCGGCGAGCATGGCCTTGCGGCGGTCACCGAAGCCCGGGGCCTTCACGGCCACGGACTTGAAGGTGCCGCGGATCTTGTTGACCACGAGGGTGGCCAGGGCCTCGCCCTCGACGTCCTCGGCGATGATCAGCAGCGGCTTGCCCGACTGCATGACCTTCTCGAGGATCGCCACCATGTCCTTCACGGAGGAGATCTTCGAGTTGACGATGAGGATGTAGGGATCCTCGAGGACGGCCTCCTGGCGGTCCGCGTCGGTCACGAAGTAACCGGAGATGTAGCCCTTGTCGAAGCGCATGCCCTCGGTGAGCTCGAGCTCGAGGCCGAAGGTGTTGGACTCCTCGACGGTGATGACGCCCTCCTTGCCGACCTTGTCCAGGGCCTCGGCGATGAGGGAGCCGATCTGCTTGTCCGCGGCGGAGATCGAGGCGGTGGCCGCGATCTGGTCCTTGGTCTCGATCTCGCGGGAGGCGGAGAGCAGCTCAGAGGTGACGGCCTCCACGGCCTTCTCGATGCCGCGCTTCAGGGACAGCGGGTCGGCGCCCGCGGCCACGTTGCGCAGGCCCTCGCGGACCAGCGCCTGGGCCAGCACGGTGGCGGTGGTGGTGCCGTCGCCGGCGACGTCGTCGGTCTTCTTGGCGACCT
Organism: Micrococcus luteus; assembly: GCF_022664405.1. NCBI lineage: Bacteria > Bacillati > Actinomycetota > Actinomycetes > Micrococcales > Micrococcaceae > Micrococcus > Micrococcus luteus. Next base: position 91,175 of record NZ_JAKRLB010000007.1, read on the forward strand.
CCTTGACGAGCTCCGCGCCGATCTTCTCGTACGGGTCCTCGAGCTCGATCTCCTTGGCGATGGAGACGCCGTCGTTGGTGATGGTGGGGGCGCCCCACTTCTTCTCCAGCACCACGTTGCGGCCGCGGGGGCCGAGGGTCACCTTCACGGCGTCGGCCAGGGTGTTCAGGCCCTTCTCCAGGCCGCGGCGGGCCTCTTCGTCGAATGCGATGGTCTTGGCCATGTGCAGGTCCTTTCTGGACGTCGGCTTCCTACTTCTGGTGGCTGACCCGCGCCGATGCCCGCGACGGACGGCCCCTGGGGGCCTCACCGGTGGACAGGTCCTCCTCCACGGCGCCGGACCGACCGGGGTACGGCTGGCAGTCGCGCCTTCGGAGTGCTAACCCCATTATGAGCACTCGCACCGGGAGAGTGCAAAGGGTCCGCAGTGCGGGGCCCGCCCTTCCGCGGACGGCGGACGGCCCCCGGCAGAACGCCTCGGAAGGCGCCCCGCCGGGGGCCGGAAAGGGTGCGCGGCCGGCACGGCCGCACGACGGGCGGATCAGCTGGTGACGACCACCGCGATACCGTTCACCTGCAGGTTCGGGGTCTGCATGACCGGGAAGCCGAGCTCCTTGCCGACCGCCTCGGCGGCGGCCTTGTTGGCCGAGCCGTTGTACAGGACGGTGGAGGACTGGATGCCGTAGCCGCTCCAGTTCTTCGCGTCCACCGAGGTGTAGCCGGCGCCCGTGAGCCGCTGCGCGTAGGAGGCGGCGAGGCCCTGGGTGCGGGTCGCGTTGTACACGGTGACGTGGGTGCCGCGCACGGCCGCGGACTGCGCGGCTGCACGAGAGCTCGACGCGGCCGCAGACTGCGCGGCCGCACGAGAGCTCGACGCGGCCGCGGACTGCGAGCGCGAGGCCTCCGCCGCGGCGGCCGAACGGGACGCGGCGGCGCGCGAGGACTCCGCCGCCTGGACGGCCGCCGCCGACCGGGACGCCTCTGCGGACTGCGCGGCGGCCTCGGAACGCGAGGCCTCCGCCGCCTGTGCCTCGGCGGCGGCACGGGACGCCTCGGCGGACTGCGCGGCGGCTTCGGAACGCGAGGCCTCCGCCGCCTGTGCCTCCGCGGCGGCCCGGGACGACGCGGCAGCCTGGGACGACTCGGCGGCCTCGGCGGCAGCCGCCTCCTGCGCCGCCCGCGAGGACTCGGCCGCGGCCGCGGAACGGGACGCCTCCACCGCGTCCTCGGACGGGGTGGCGGACTCGGTCGCGGACGCAGTCGACGCCGACGCGGAGGACGCCGAGGAGGACACGGACGACGCCGACGTCGACGGCGCGGCAGCCGGGGCCGTCGTCGAGCTCTCGGCGGCGACGGGCTCGGAGCGGTCGCCGGTGAGCCACGGCAGGACGACGCCCACGAACAGGCCGGCGAGCAGGACGAGGCCGGCCACCCAGAGCAGCGGGCTCAGGCGGCGACCCCCGCCCGTGGCGGTCGCGCCGGCGACGGCGAAGGACTCGCGGTGCGCGCCGCGCTGGTCCGTGTACTCGGGGACCTCGTCGAAGCGGTCGGGCTGGTAGGCCATGGGTCAGTTCTCCTGGCGGGAAGCGGGCGTGGACGGCGCCGGATCCGCGGGCCCCCTCCGGGCCCGGCTGCGGGTGCCGCGCTTGCGCAGCAGCCGCGTGACCAGCAGGGGTCGGTAGGCCAGGGCGGCCTCACGGTCCAGCAATCCGTTCAACACCTGATAATAGGCGGTCGGAGACAGCCCCAGACGCTCACGGACGGCGTGGTCCTTGGCCCCGCCGTACCGCCAGGTGGCGGCCTCCAGGTCCAGGACCGCACGCTCCAGGTCCGTCAGCTCGTCCCGCCGCGCCCGCGCGCGGGCACCCTCGTCCGGGGCCGGATCGGGCGAGACGGGCGTGGGGTGGGACATGGCGGCCACTGTACCCACCCGGTCTACCCTCGGGGCATGGAGTTCATCGCGCCCCTGGATCCGGGCTGGGAGGCGGCCCTCGCCCCGCAGGCCGCCGCGTTCGAGCAGGTCGGCGAGCGGCTGCGGGCCCGCCGGGCGGGCGGAGAGCAGGTGCTGCCCGCACCGGAGCACATCCTGCGGGCGTTCCGCCAGTCGTTCGCGGACGTCCGCGTCCTCGTGCTGGGCCAGGACCCCTACCCGACGCCGGGCCATCCGATCGGCCTGAGCTTCGCGGTGGACCGCCACGTGAGGCCGCTGCCCCGCTCCCTGGCCAACATCCACCGGGAGCTGCACGACGACCTCGGCATCACCCCGCCCGCCCACGGCGACCTCTCCGCGTGGACGGACCAGGGCGTGCTGCTGCTGAACCGCGCCCTCAGCGTGCGGGCCGGCGCACCCGGCAGCCACCGCGGCCTCGGCTGGGAGCAGATCACGGAGGCCGCGGTGCGAGCTCTCTGCGCGCGCGGCACCCCGCTCGTGGGGCTGCTGTGGGGAGCCGACGCGCGGCGCATGGCGCCGCTGCTGACGGCGGCGGGGGCCGGCGTCGTGGAGTCCCCGCATCCCTCTCCCCTGAGCGCCCACCGCGGGTTCTTCGGCTCCCGGCCCTTCAGCCGGGTGAACCGGCTCCTCGAGGCGGCCGGCGCGGCCCCGGTGGACTGGCGCCTGCCCGACTGAGCCGGGCCGCCGGTCAGCCGCGCTGGTGCATCACGAGTTCGGTGGGCAGCAGCGTGCCCATCCGGTCGGTGATCGGCTTGGCCAGGGTGTTGCCGAAGGCGACGCCGGCCGCGATCGCCACGACGATGACCGCGGCGTTGAACAGTCCCTCGACGCCCAGCAGCGTGGCCCCGGTCTCCACGGTGAACCCGTAGACGGACCGGAACATGGTGAGGCCGGGAAGCAGGAACAGCATGGACGGCAGGACGATCACGAGCGCCGGGGCCGCGAGCCGCTGGGCCACCAGGCGGCCGAGGAACCCGACCGCCGCCGCGGCGACCGCGGGCACCAGCCGGTCGCTGACCCCGACCTGCTGCGCGGCCAGGTACGCGCCGAAGCCGGCCCCGGACACGAGACCGCAGGCCAGGATCTGCGGCCACCGCGACTGCTCCACCACCGCGTCCGCCATGCCCGCGGCCACCACGAGGCCCAGCAGCAGCAGCGGCGGATAGCTCAGCGTCCCCGCCTCGGCCAGGTCCAGCTGTTCGAATCCCACGAGATCCCCGATGCCCACGGCGATCATGATCCCGGCCATCACGCCGGCGAACACGAGCAGCGCGGAGAGGAAGCGGCCCGCCGCGGTCACCGGGAAGCCGTGGATGGCGTCCTGCACCGCGGTGACGAACCTCGCCGTGGGCAGGAGCATCATGATGCCGCCGGCGATCACCAGCGCCGGGTTGACCGGCAGGTCGAGGGCGTGGGCCATCAGCGCGATCACCGTGGCCGTGATCGCCCCGAACATGGTGGAGAAGATCTCCGGGAAGCGCGCCTTGTCCGCCTGGATCTTGAGCCAGAAGACCAGCCAGGTGGAGACCATGCCCAGGGCCGCACCCGTCCAGGTCCCCCCGATGAACGGCACGAAGCAGGCCACGAACACGCCGGAGAAGAGGACCTCGAAGACGGCGGGGAACGGCTTGGGCTGATGCCGGATCTCCACGAGCCGGCGCTGGGCCTCGGCCCGGTCCACCTCGCCCGCGGCGATCTCCTCGACCAGCCGGTGGACGGCCACGAGCCCCTCGAAGTTCACCGAGGACGAGCGGACCACCCGCTGGAGGGTGAACGGTGCCTCGCCGCGTGAGGAGTCGGGCGCGTAGTTCAGGGAGATGGACTGGTTGGTCAGGTCCACCTCGGTCTCGAGGATCCCGTAGGCCTGTGTGGCCACGATGATCGAGGTCTCCACGTCCAGCGAGGCCGCGCCGAAGCTGAACATGGTCTCACCCAGCTTGAGGGCGAAGTCCAGGGTGGTGCGGGCCTCGAGGGCCTGCGCCTCCGCGCGGCGCTGCTGCAGCGTGGAGCGCATGCGGCGCCCGTACGGCGAGGAGTGCAGGCGGTCGGCCAGCACGAGCGCCTGCGTCGGCAGGTTCTCGACGAAGACCTCGCGGGAGCGCCGGCCGCGCCGACGCCCGCGCTTCTCGGGCGGGCCCACGGGGACCACCGGGTCCGGGACGGTGATGTCCGGCGCGGGGATCACGTCCGGGGCGGGCAGGGCGCCGTCGGCCTCCGCGGGGGCCAGGACGGAGGTGGGCACCTGCTCGGACAGCGGCGGCTCGGTCAGGGGCGCGTCCGCGGCCGGCTCCGGCAGCGTCTCCGCGTCCGGCTCGGCCGATTCCTCCGGCTCCGGCTCCGGCGCCGGCGCCGGGGCCGGATCGGCGGCGGCGGGGCGGACCACGGGCGGCAGCGGCTCCGTCGGCTCGACGGCGACCGCGGCCGGGTGGGCCGACTCCGCCGGGTCGAGGTCGAGCAGGCCGGGGTCCTCCGGGTCGAGCGCGAGGTCGCCGACAGCGGCGGCGTCCTCGGCACCGGCCGGGCGCAGCACGGGGATGAGCGTGGGGACGGCCGGGGGCTCCGCGATGAGGGGGTCGAACCGCGCCGGCTCCTGGGTGCCCTCCTGCTCCATGCGGCTCACCCTCTCCTTCCGTGTGCGGGCGCTGGACGCGCCACGGCGGTGGGCCGAGCCCCGCCGACGCGTCCATCCAACCACGCCGGCACCTCCCCCGCCGGGGCCGTCGGCACCGCGGCCCGGGGACGCGAAAGGGCCCTCCCGGAGGAGGGCCCTGCTGCGGTGGATCTTACTGGACTCGAACCAGCGACCTCTCGCGTGTGAAGCGAACGCTCTAACCAACTGAGCTAAAGATCCAGGCGTCGCCCCATGGGGGTGACAACTCGAAAAACGATACCTCAGGCGGCGCCGCCTGTCCACCCGGGCGACGGCCACCCCGCGCACGGCGGAGCGGCCATCGAGAGCCGACGAGCACGTCAGGCGTCGGTCAGCGTGGCGCCGGGCTCGAAACCGCCCTGGGCGACCAACGAGGTCCCGGCGCCCGGGCGGGCTCCGGTCAGGAGCTGCCACCGAGGGAGGAGACCGCCCTGGCGGCGTCCGCCAGGCCGGCGCCGCAGCCCGCGGAGCAGGTCACCGGCATGGAGCGGGCCGTGGACCTGAGGGTGGACTCGACCTGGGCCGGGGTGAGGCTCGGCCGCTCGGCCAGCAGCAGGGCGGCCAGGCCCGCGACGTGCGGGGTGGCCATCGAGGTGCCGTTGTAGGCGGCGTGGCCGGCCGTCGTCGGGGTGGTGGCGCCGTTGTTCACGGTCGAGATGATGTTCGCGCCCGGGGCGGTCACGTCCACGGCGGAGCCGTAGTTCGAGAACGAGGCGCGGGCGCCCTGCGAGGTGGAGGCGGCCACCACGATGGTGTTCCGGCAGTTGGCCGGGCGCACGTTGGCGGCGGGCTGGTTCTCGTTGCCCGCCGCCACGACGACGGGCACGCCGCGGGAGACGGCCGCGTTGATCGCGTTCTGGTAGGTGGTGCCGCACGTGCCGGAGCCGCCGAGGGACATGTTGATGACGTCCGCCGGGTTCGGGTTGGCCGGCACGCCCGCCACGGTGCCGCCGGCGGCCCACACGACCGCGTCGGCGATGTCGGACAGCGAACCGCCGCACTTGCCGAGCACGCGGATGGGCTGGATCTTCGCGTTCGGGGCCACGCCGACGACACCCTGGGAGTCGGCCACGGCCGCGACGGTGCCCGCCACGTGGGTGCCGTGCCACGAGGAGTCGGAGGCACCGGCGGTGCCGCACTCGCCAGCGGCGTACCAGTCGCCCTCGTCGCGCGGGTTGGAGTCGCGGCCCCCGCCGTCGCGCGCCGCCCTGCCGTCGGAGATGAAGTCGTAGCCGGGCACGACGTTGCGGTCGAGGTCCGGGTGGGAGGTGATGCCGGTGTCGATGACGGCCACGGTCGCACCGGAGCCCGTCGTGCGGTCCCACGCACCGGGGACCCGCATGCCGTGGGTGCCGGTGAAGCCCCACTGCTGCGAGTAGAGGGCGTCCACGGGACTCAGGCCGGTGGCGGTGAGGATGGCGTCCGGCTCCACGGCCTCGACCGCCCCGGAGGCCTTCAGGTCGGCCATGAACTTCGCGGACTCGGCCTGGTCCAGCTTGCGGTCCGCCTTGATCACGCGGGAGCCGAGCGCGGTCTCACGCAGCTCCTTCACGGAGACGCCGGCCTCCTTCGCGGCCTTGCCCCAGGCGTTGGCTCGGCCCTTCGCGTGGGCGGTGGCGGCGGTCTCCTTGTAGGTGACGATGAAGGAGTCGTAGCCGTCGGCGTTCGGGTCCTCGACCTGCGCCGCCGCCAGGGGCGAGGCGGCGGTCGGGGTGGCTGCCGGTGCGGCGGGGGCGTCGCCGGAGGGGGCCGCGAGCGCGGGGGACGAGGTCAGGGTCCCGCCGGCGAGGACGGCGCCGGCCACGAGGGCGCCGATGCGGCGGCGGGTGCTGCGGGGTGGGGAGGACTGCACGGGATCTCCTCGGAGTTCTGGGCCACCGGATGCGGGTGCCCGAGGGGCTCGGGCCGGGGTGACTGGGATCACGGTAAGGTCACGATTCCGTCACGACGAGGCCGCGGGCCGAAGTCTGGCGGATGGTCGAGGCATCTCTGGCGGATCCGCCAGCCAAGCCGGGCGGATGGTCGGGGCGCGCACAGCGGCACCCCAGCGTCGGCCCGCGCCGGACACGACGACGGCGCCGCGCCCTCCCGGCGGAGGTGCGCGGCGCCGTCGGGCCCGCGGTGGGGTGGAGCCCCCTGCCGGATTCGAACCGGCGACCTGCTGTTTACAAGGCAGCTGCTCTGGCCAGCTGAGCTAAGGAGGCCTGCGGCCGGCGCCCGGGGGCGCCGCGGCCGACCCTCCCAGCGTACAAGGCCCGGGCGGACGACGCGGGGCGTCCCCGCGTGGGGACGCCCCGCGGACCTCGGCGCCGGGTCAGCCGGCGATCTTGGCGCCCGCCCATTCGATGAAGGTCTTGTCCTCGCCGTCGAGCGCCCAGTTCTTCCCGTCCACGAACACGGTGGGGGTGCCGGCCACGCCGGCGACGCGCGCCTGGCGGGTGGTGTGCTCGACCGCGGAGCGGAACGTGCCGTCCTCGACGCAGGAGGCGATGTCCGCGCCGTGCTCCTGCGCGAGCTGCGTGATCGCCGCGTTGTCCAGGCCCTTGCCCTGGTGCTCGTCGTAGGTGGCGAACAGGGCGGCCACGAAGCCGTTGTAGGCCTCGGGCTTCTGGTCCGCCACGCAGTACGCGGCGTTGGCGGCGCGGGCCGAGTAGTTCTGGTTGTTCGGGGCGCTCAGGTAGTCCACCATCCGGTACTCGACCGTGGCCTCGCCCTGTTCGAGCCACTGCTCGATCTGGTCCGCGTTGGAGGTCTCGAAGTCCGCGCAGTGCACGCAGTTGAAGTCCGCGTAGAGCACGATCCGCGTCGGCTCGCCGTCCACCCGGGCCTCGGTGTCCGGCAGGGTCTCGGGCTGGGAGCTCGCGGACTGCTTCGGCACCTCGATCCTCGAGGGGTCGACCTCGCGTTCTCCCGCGCCCTCCGCCAGGCCCGTGGCCGAGGTCAACTCGATGCCGCCCTGCTCGTTCGTCACGGCGGGGATGGGGCCGGCGGCCGCGGCGTCGTCGCCGTTGCGGTTGAGCACGAACGCGACGACGAGGCCGATCACGAGCACCGCCGCGAGGACCGAGCCCCAGATGACGCCGGTGCGGCGGCGGCGGTCCTTCCTGCGCTGCTCCTCCTGGATCTGGCGGGCACGCGCACGGGCGTCCTTCGCCGAGGTGTGCGAGCCTGACGTGTTCCGGGCCAAGGGTCCTCCTCGTGGGGCAGTCGGTCCGGGTCGAGCACCGGAGCCGGCGGGCAGCGGGCGCGCCGCGCCAGGCGAGCATAGCGGCCCTGTCTGGAAGGATCGTGACCATGGACACCGTCGAGACCCCCTCCCCCGTCGATCGACTGACCATCACGGGGGCCCCCTCGGGGGACGCCTCCGAGGACCCGGCGACGTCGCTGCTCGCCCTGCCCTGGGCGCTCCCCCTCGAGACGTGGCCGCGTGAGGTGCTGGCGGCTCTGCCGCGGGGCATCTCCCGTCACGTGGTGCGCTTCGCCCGCATGGGCGGGGGCATCGTGGCGGTGAAGGAGACCACGGAGGAGCTCGCGTTCCACGAGTACCGGCTGCTGCGCCGGCTCGAGCGGGGCCCCGCGCCGTCGGTGGTGCCGGTGGCCGTGGTCACCGGGCGCACCCACGACGACGGCACGCCGCTGCCCGCCGCCCTCGTCACCCGGCACCTGCGCTTCTCCCTGCCGTACCGCGCCGTGTTCTCGGAGCGCCTCGAGCGCCGCACCCTCGTGCGGCTCATGGACGCGCTGGCGACCCTGCTCGTGGAGCTGCACCTCGAGGGGTTCTTCTGGGGTGACGTCTCCCTGTCCAACGTCCTGTTCCGGCGCGACGCGGGCGGGTTCGCCGCCCACCTGGTGGACGCCGAGACCGGCGAGCTCCGGCAGCGCCTGTCCACCGGGCAGCGCGAGCACGACCTGGACGTGGCCGCCGTGAACGTGGGCGGCGAGCTGCTGGACCTGCAGGCCAGCGGGCTGCTGGACCCGGAGGTGGACCCCGTCACCACGCCGGACCTGCTCGTGGCCTCCTACCGCCGGCTGTGGGACGAGCTGACCGGGCCCCTGCTGTTCCCCCGCGCCGAGCCGTGGCGCCTGGACCGCCGCGTCCGCCGCCTGCAGGAGCTCGGCTTCGAGCTGGCCGAGTACTCGCTGCGCGCCGCCGACGCCCCCGGGATGATGATCGCCCGACCCATCGAGGTCCATGCGGGCTACCACCGCCGTCGGCTGACCCGCCTCACGGGACTCGAGGTCCAGGAGAACCAGGCCCGGCGGCTGCTCGTGGACATCGAGGCCGCCCGCCGGGAGTGGGACCCCTACATGGACATCGAGGGCGCGGCGCACCGCTGGGTGGTGGAGGTGTTCGACCCCGTGGTCCGCTCGGTGCCCCTCGAGCTGCGGGCCAAGCTCGAGCCCGCCGAGGTGATGCACCAGCTCCTCGAGCACCGCTGGTACCTCTCCGAGGCCCGCGGCCAGGCCGTGCCCCTGCAGGAGGTGGTGGACTCCTACGTGGACACGGTTCTGCGGGCCCGCCGCGACGAGGACGCGGTGGCGCTGCACCCCACGACCACCATGCTGCGCGCCGTCCCGCCCGCGGACGCGGACTGACGCCGGCCGCAGCTCAGCGGCGCAGGAGCAGGAAGCCGGGGGCCGGGACCGCCGCCGGCACCGTGCCGGGGCCGAGGGGGCCGTCGTCGCCGTGGCCGGTGAGCAGCTCGGCCCGCGTCAGGCCCGCGGGCACGGGCAGCGGGTCCGCGCCGAGGGCGACGAGCAGGATGACGTCGGCGTCCGCGCCGGCGCGGGTGAGGCGCACGTGGCGCCGGGCCGCGTCCACCTCGGCCCGGACGCGGTCGCGGCGGGGGTCGGTGAGCTGGGGCAGCGTGCGGCGCAGGCCGATCAGGGTGCGGTAGGCGGCGAGCACGCGCGCTCCCCGACCGTGGCCGTCCGCGCCGCCCGCGGCCTCCGCCCAGTCCAGCACCGCCGCGTCCCGCGTGGCGGAGTCCTGCGGGTCGGGGACGTCGGCCGGGTCCCAGCCGTGGGCGGCGAACTCGCGGCGACGTCCCTGCCGGACGGCGTCCCCGAGCTCGGGCTCGCGGAACGAGGTGAAGAACGGCCACGGCGTCGAGGCCGCGAACTCCTCCCCCATGAAGAGCATCGGCACGTGCGGGCCGGTCAGCAGCAGGGCGGCCTCGGCCGCGAGCGCGCCCTCGGACAGGGCGGCCGCGGTGCGGTCGCCGCCGGCGCGGTTGCCCACCTGGTCATGGTTCTGGATGCTGGCCACCCACGCATGGTTGGGGAGGGCGTCCGGCACGGGGCGCCCGTGGTCGCGGCCGCGGAAGGTGGATCGGGTGCCGTCGTGGAAGTAGGTGCGCTCCATGACCTTGGCCACCGCCTCCAGCGGGGCGAAGTCCGCGTAGTAGCCGTGGGTCTCCCCCGTCGCGGCCACGTGCAGGGCGTGGTGGACGTCGTCGTTCCAGGCCGCGGCGAGGCCGAGCCCGCCGGCCTCGCGGGGCAGCACCAGACGCGGGTCGTTGAGGTCGGACTCGGCCAGGAGGGGCACGGGTCGGCCGGCACGGGCCGCGATCCCGTCCGCGAGCGCGGCCATCTCCTCGAGCAGGTGCACGGCGCGGGTGTCCCGCAGGGCGTGCACCGCGTCGAGGCGCAGCCCGTCCACGCGCATCTCCTCGAGCCAGAAGCGGACGTTGTCCAGGACGAGCCGGCGCACCTCGTCCGAGTCGGCGCCGTCCAGGTTCAGGCCGTCGCCCCAGCCGGTGCCGCCCTGACCCAGATACGGCCCGAACACCTGCAGGTAGTTGCCGGAGGGGCCCAGGTGGTTGTGCACGACGTCCTGGACCACGCCGAGGCCGGCGGCGTGGGCGGCGGCCACGAAGCGGCGGTAGGCGGCGGGGCCGCCGTAGGACTCGTCGACGGCGAACCACGCCACCCCGTCGTAGCCCCAGTTCCGAGGGCCGGAGAAGGAGTTCACGGGCAGCAGCTCGACGTGGGTGACCCCGAGGTCCCTCAGGTGCGGCAGGCGGGCGATGGCGGCGTCGAGGGTCCCCTCCGCCGTGAAGGTCCCCACGTGCAGCTCGTAGAGGACGGCGCCGCGCAGGCCGCCGCCCTGGGGCGCGGCCGGATCGGACTCCACCCCGGGCGGCCCGGCCCAGCCCTCGTCCGGCCACGCGAAGACGCGGCCGGCGACGTCGCGGCGGGAGGGCCCGTGGACCGTGTCGGGCTGGCGGCGGGAGCGGGGGTCCGGCACGGGGTCCGCCCCGTCCACGCGGTAGCCGTAGCCGGGGTCGGCCGGCGGCTGGGCGGCGTCGAGGCCGAGGGCGGCCAGCGGGTCCTCCGTGGGCGTCCACCAGCCTCCGGCAGCGGGGGCCATGGCCACGACGGCGGCGACGGGCCAGCGGTCCTCGGCGTCGTGCAGGGCGCCGGGCTCGGTGTCGACGAGGACGAGGTCGACGCTCTCGGCGTGCGGCGCCCACACGGCGTAGGGGACGGCGCGCGCGGCGTCGACGGCGGCCCGCTCGGCCGCGGCGGGGTCCACGGGGTCGGAGCCGATCGGGTGCAGGCCCGGGGCGGGGGCGTCGGCCGGGCGGGGCTCGGTCACGGGGCAGTCCTCTCTCGGCGGTCGGACGGGGCGTGCGCCGGGACGAGCAGCGCGACGGGCAGGGTGCTGAGCAGTTCGTCGAGGCGCACGGCGCCGCGCGCGTCCGGGTGGACGGGGTGGCCGGTGACGGCGTCCTCCCACCGCCCGGCCGGCACGGTCACGACGGTCTCGCCCCAGCCACCGGCGGCCGCGAGGCGGACGGGCCAGCGGGTGGCCACGGCGAGCGCCCCGCCCCGGTCGAACGCGATCGCGTGCTCGGCGGCGGGCCCGGAGACGTCGAGCGGGCGGTGGCCGGTGAACAGCTCGGGCCGGTCGCGGCGGGTGCGCAGCACCGCCGCGACGACGGCCAGCTTGGCGGCGGCGGGGTCGTCGAGGCCGGGCGTGTGGCCGGCGTCGAGGCGGTCCAGCAGGTCGGCCCGGGCCGCGAAGTCCACGGGGCGGCGGTTGTCCGGGTCCACGAGGGTGGGGAAGGGCACCTCCGTGCCCTGGTAGACGTCGGGGACGCCGGGGGCGGCGAGCTGGACGAGCTTGTGGCCGAGCTGGACCACCAGGCCGGGCTCGGCGATGCGGTCCGCGACGGCCTGCAGCACGCCCCGGGCAGGCCCCTCGGGGGAGGTGACGGCGGCGGCGAGCGCGGCGAGCCGGGCCTCGAACTCGGGGTCCTGGTCCGTCCAGGTGGTGGCCAGGGCCGCCTCGCGGGAGGCCTTCTGCAGGAAGCCGAGGATCCGCTCCTCCTCCGGTGCGGTGCCGTCCGTGGGCCAGACGCCCACGATGGACTCCCAGAGCAGCCGCTCGGCGTCGGGGTGGCCGAGCGGGTGGAGGCGCCTCAGCTCGGCGAGCTCGGCGGCCCAGCGGTCGGGCTCCTCGGCGAGCACGGCGATGCGGGCGCGCACGTCCTCGCCGCGCTTGGTGTCGTGGGTGCTCAGGGTGGTCATGGCCGTCGGCCAGGCGGCCTGGCGCGCCTGCTGGGCGGCATGGAAGTCGGCCAGGGACAGGGCGACGTGGGAGGGGTCTCCGCCGACCTCGTTCAGATTGGCCCACCGCGTGTACCGGTAGAAGGACCGGTCCTCGACGCCCTTGGCCATCACCATGCCGGAGGTCTGCTGGAACCGGCGGGCCACGGGCGAGTCCGGGTCGGTCAGCTCGGGCCGCAGGTCACCGAGCACGTCGGCGAGGCCCGGCTCCGCCGCGGCCGCGTCCGCCAGCGCACCCTCGAGCACGGCCAGGCCCACGGGCAGGTAGGTGCGGTACACGGGCAGGCGGGCGAGCACGGCGGCGAACGCGGCGGCCACGTCCTCGTCCGGGTGGGCGCCGAGGGCGTGCACGGTGCGGACCTCCCGGGCCAGCCGGGCGGTCTCGGCCGCGAGGGAGCCGGTGGCCACGTCGTGCTTGGCCCGCACCACGGCCTCGCCCCACTCCCGACGACGGCGCGCGTCCTCGGCCGCATCGCCCGCGGCCTCGGGATGCATGAAGACGCGTTCGACCTCGCCGAGCGCGTCGTAGCCGGTGGTCCCGTCCACGGGCCAGTCCGCGGGCAGCGCCTCACCGGGCTCGAGGATCTTCTCCACCACGAGGTAGCCCTCCGGCAGGACGTGGGAGCGCAGGCGCCGCGCGTAGCCGGCCGGGTCCGCCAGGCCGTCCGGGTGGTCCACGCGCAGCCCGTCCACGAGCCCTTCGCGGACCCAGCGGGCGGGTTCGGCATGGACGACGTCGAAGACCTCGGGCTCCTCCACCCGGACGCCCGCGAGCGTGGTGACGGTGAAGAAGCGGCGGTAGTTCAGCTCGGCGTCGCCGCGGCGCCAGCCGACCAGCCGGTAGTGCTGGCGGTCGTGCACGGCGCGGGCCAGGCGGGCCTGCACCGCGGTCGGCTCCTTCGCCGGGTCCGCCGCCGCGAAGACCTCCGCGGCGCGCAGCCCGGTCTCCGCCTCGGCGGCCTCGAGCGATCCGGGGGCGAGGGGGTAGACGTTGTCCCAGTAGCGCAGACGGCCGCCCTCGGCGTCGACGACGAGACGATCCAGTTCCGCGTCCGCGTCCCCGTCAGGGCCGTCCCCCAACACGGGGATGAGCAGGGAGCCGCCGCCGGCCGCCCAGTCCACGTCGAACCACGCCGCATGCGCCGCCTCGGGACCGTGGGTGAGCACGTCCCACCACGCCGGATTGGCCGGGGGCGTGGCCACGCCCACGTGGTTCGGCACGATGTCCACGAGCACGCCCATGCCCGCCTCGTGCGCGGCGCGCGCGACCATGTCCAGTCCCTCGGCCCCGCCGCGGGCGGCGTCCAGCCGCGTGGGGTCCACGACGTCGTATCCGTGGTCGGAGCCGGGCTCGGCCTCGAGCAGCGGCGAGAGGTAGAGCCAGTCCACGCCCAGGCGCCGCAGATAGGGCACGAGCCCGGCCACGGACTCCAGCGGCAGATCCGGGCTGACCTGGAGCCGGTAGGTGGACGCGGGGGCGGAACGGACGGTCGAGGTGCTCACGCGGCGACGCTAACAGAGGCCCCCGACGCGGCATCAGGCCCGACGGACGGCGGCGGACGCGGTCACGGGGCCGGACGCAGCGGCAGGTCCTCGTACTTCTCCGGCGGGTTGTGGAAGATGTCCTCGCCGACGAAGGGCTCGCCCGAGGGGTCGACCAGGACCATCTCGTCCCGCAGGACGGTCCCGTCCGGCTGGGTGAGGTCGATGATGAACCCCGTGCCGGACTGGCGGATGCGCTCGATCGAGGTGTAGCCGTACTTGGCCGTCAGGTTCTGACGCAGCGTGTCCAGCCCCGCCAGGTGCGTCCCCACACCCACGCTGGCCAGCACGGCCGCGACCGCCAGCATCACGGCCCCCACCCGGCGCTGCAGCCGGGTGTTGTCCAGGACGTCCACCTCGGTGTTGCGTCCGTGCTCGTCAGCGTGCCGCCGGTGCCGGCGCTCGCGCCAGATCCCGGCGGCCAGCAGGATGCCGCCGACGACGAGCGCGAGGGCGGCCGCCCAGTAGGCGAGCCAGGGGGTGAAGAGGTTGACGGGCGCGAAGGTCATGCCCCCAGTGTGACATCCCTCACGTCCGCGGGCCGCTCAGGGCAGGCCGGCACCGCGCACCGCGGTCCACAGGCGGTGCCACTGCGCGGAGTCCATCGCCTCGGCCGCGGCGGCCGCCTCGGCGCACGCGGCGACGCGCTCCGGGTCCTGGGTGCCGATCACGGGCCGCACGCCCCACGGCAGGCGCAGCAGCCACGCGAGCACCACGGCCTCCCGACTGACGCCCAGCTCCGCTGCGACCTCGCCGACGACGCCGGCCGCGCCGTCGTCGCCGGAGCTGAACCGGCCCTGGCCCAGCGGCCCCCAGGCCTGCAGCTCGATCCCCTCGGCGGCGCACACCGGGCCGAGGCGCCCGGCGTCGGCGTCCGCGGGGGCGTCCGGGTGGTTGGCGAGCACGACCGCCTCCACGAGGGTGCGGTGGTGCAGGCCGAGCTCGACCTGGACGCACGCCAGCCCGGTCCCGTCCGCCGCCTGGCTCTCGAGCTCGCGCTGGAACTCGAGGACGCGGCCCACGCCGAGGTTGGAGACGCCCAGCTTGCCGACCAGGCCCGCCTCTCGCGCGTCGAGGAAGGCGCGCACGGTGTCGGCCACGGGCGTGAGGACGTCGGGCCGGTGGATGATCAGGGTGTCTACGCGCTGCTCGCCGAGGCGGGCCAGCGAGCCCTCCAGCGAGGCGCGCACGTGCTCGGGCGAGGAGTCGTAGCGGGTCAGGCGCCGCCCGGCCGGGTCCGTCTCGTGCAGGACGATCCCGCACTTGGTCTGCACCTTCAGGGCGGAGCGCTCCTCATAGGGCAGCTCGTGCAGCAGCCGGCCGACGGTCTCCTCGGAGCGGCCGGCCCCGTAGATGTCCGCGGTGTCCAGCAGATCGACGCCGGCCTCGATCCCGGCGCGCAGGGCGCGGCGGGCACGCTCCACGGCCGCCTCGGCCTGCGCTTCGCCCGCGGGCCCCTCCGGCCCCGCCCCCGGATCGGCGCCCGGGGGCGGCGGGGGAACGGACCCCCAGGCCATGGTCCCGAGGACGATCGGGGTGGCCGGGGTCGGGTCGGGGTCGAGCGGCGGATGCGTGGGGGCTGTGCTCATGGCCTCACCGTCTCACGTCCGCCCGCCCCGGGTCCGGACCCGCCGCCCTGTGATGGGATGGGTCCATGAAGCTCGCCACGTTCCGCCAGCCCGACTCCGACGCCGCCTACCCCGGCGCCACGTTCGCCGCGGTCATCACCTCCGTGCACCCCGAGGACCCCGAGGTCGCCGTGCGCGCCGTCGCCCTGCCGGACTGTCGCGACGTGGGCGAGTACCTCACCGCCACGCCGGAGGAGCAGCGGGAGATGGTGGAGGGCGCCCTCCGCGCGGCGCAGGCCGACCGGTCCCTCCTGCTGGACACCTCCGGCCTCGTCTACGACACGCTCGTGCCCTTCCCCACCAAGGTGTTCTGCGTGGGCCTGAACTACACGAACCACATCGACGAGACGGGCCTGGAGCGCCCTGAGCATCCGACGCTGTTCGCGAAGTTCCCGCAGTCCCTCACGGGTGCACTGGACCCGATCGAGGTCCCCGAGGAGGACCACCGGGTCGACTACGAGGGCGAGCTGTGCATCGTGGTCGGGGAGCCGGGCCGACGCATCGCCGTCGAGGACGCCCCGGAGCACATCGCGGGCTACGCGGTGGCCAACGACATCTCCATGCGCGGCTTCCAGGGCCGCACCTCCGAGTGGCTGCAGGGCAAGGTGTGGGAGGCCTCGACGCCCGTGGGTCCGTGGCTGGTCACCCCGGACGAGTTCCCGGCGGACGCGCGCGTCCTCACGCACGTCAACGGCGAGCTGCGTCAGGAGGACCGGGTCGCCGACGTCGTCTTCTCCCCCGCCGAGCTGGTCTCCTACGCCTCGCAGCTGATCACCCTGAACCCGGGCGACCTGATCCTGACCGGCACGCCCGCGGGGGTCGCCCTGGCCCGCCGTGACGCCGAGGGCCGCCGCCCGTGGCTGCGTCCGGACGACGTCGTCGAGGTGGAGATCACCGGGCTGGGACGCCAGCGCAATGAACTCGTCTGAGGCGGCGCCGGCGGACGCCCTGCCCCGCGTCGTCGGCATCCTCGGTGCGGGGCGGGCGGGCACCGCGCTGGCACGGGCGATCGCGCGCATCCCCCGCCTCTCCCCGGGCACGGCCGCCCCGCGGGTGATGGTCGCGGGCACGCGGCGCCCCGCGGCGGTCCAGCGCCACCTGACGATCTACGCGCCCGAGGCCGTCGCCGTGTCGGCCGAGGACCTGGCGGCGGAGGCGGAGCTCGTCGTCGTGGCCGTGCCGCGCGAGGCGCTCGACGACGTCGACCCGCTCGCCCTCGCCGGGCCGGCCACGCGCGCCGTGGTGGACCTGACGAACACGTGGGGGGACGAGCCGGTCCCGGCGTGGCTCGACGACGACGGGTCGCCGGGCACAGCCCGGATCGCCGCGCGCTGGGCCGCCGCGGGGCTGCGCGTGCCCATCGTGCGCGCGTTCTCGGAGATCTCGCACCACGACCTGGAGGACGCCGGGCGCGCCACGGCCCCGCGTCGCGCCCTCGCGGTGGGCACCGAGCGGACTGACGCGGCGCCCGAGCCGGCCGCGGTCGCCGCCGCGCGCGACACGGTGGTCGCCCTCGTCACCGCGATGGGCTTCGACGCGGTCCCCTACACGGGCCTCGACCGGGCCGGGGTCCTCGAGCCGGGGGCGGCGGGATTCGGCACCGCGCACGACGCCGGCCGGCTCGCCGCGCTGCTCGCCGACGCGCCCACCGGCTGAGGCGCGCCACCGGCCGCGGTGCCTACGCTGGGCGGGACCGCCGACCCTCCCAGGAGGCCCCCGTGACCCGTCCGACGCACCGCACCGCCCGCCGCACGCTCACCGCGGTCGCCCTGTCCGCCGCCGC
This sequence comes from Micrococcus luteus, assembly GCF_022664405.1. Classification (NCBI taxonomy): domain Bacteria; kingdom Bacillati; phylum Actinomycetota; class Actinomycetes; order Micrococcales; family Micrococcaceae; genus Micrococcus; species Micrococcus luteus. Next base: position 108,304 of record NZ_JAKRLB010000007.1, read on the forward strand.
CCTCACCGGACCGGCGGCGTCCGCCACCGTCGTCGCCCTGCCGGTCACGGCGGGGGTCACGGGCGCCGCCGCGCCGCAGGCCCACGCCGTGGCCTGGGACCAGGTGGAGCTCGTGGATGACGCGGGCGTGATCGACCTCGCCCAGCTGCGCCGTGACCTGGCGGGGATCGAGTTCCGGGAGCCGACCCGCGTCGCCGTGGTCACCGAGCGCGGCCCGGACCTGTCCGCACTGGACGACGACCGCGCGTCTCAGGCGTTCAACGGGCGGGTGCTCGAGCGGGCTCGCGCGGAGCACCCGGACTGGCTCAGCGCGGACGGCCAGAAATGGGCCGACGGCCTCGTGATCGTGGCGCTCGACCCGGACAACCGGTTGATCGGGGTGTACGTGGGCGAGGACCGGATGCTCAGCACGGACCGGCTGCGGGAGGTGCGCGAGGCCGGACACGAGGCGGCCCGTGCGGCCCGGTGGACGGACACGGTCGTGGAGGTGACGGACGCCGCCGCAGAGCTGATCGGGCGCCCCTGGTGGCAGGCTCCCGAGCTGTGGTTCGGCGCGGGGATCGTCGGTGTGGCGGGCGGTGGCGCCGCGGCCGCGGCACTCGCGAGCCGACGGCGTCGCCGCCGCCGGACGGCCGACCTGCTGGCCGAGGCCCGCACCCACCTGACCCCCGTCACCCTGGAGATGGACACCACCGAGGTGAACGCGTCCACGGTGCCCGAGGACTCGCCCCACGCGGCCGCGCTGATGGAGCGCTTCCGCAACTTCCGGCGCCAGGCGCTCGATGCGTCGGCGGAACTGGACCGCCTCGAGGCCCTGCCGGAGCGCAGCCTGCATCGCACAGAGCACGCCCGGGCCGCGGAGGACGTCCGGGACCGCGCCCGTGAGCTCGACCGCCTCGACGACGCCGTGGCCGCGGCGAACACCTTCCTCAACCGCCACGCGGGGTGGCCGTCGGCGTGGGACCAGCAGACCGCCCCGCTGCGGGCCGACCTGGACGCCGTCGGCACGCTGGCCTCCTCCGTCGGCTCCGCCGGAGCCGTCCGGTCCGCCGTCGCGGCGCTGGAGTCCTTCCGCGCCGAGGCCCAGGACCGGCTCGAGGCGCTGGGTGCGGACCTGCAGGACGACCGCCTGACCCCGGCCGCGGCGTTGGACGAGCTGGACGCGCTGCGGCGTCGCCTGACCGGGCTCGTCTCCGCCCTCGCCGACGCCGAGGTGGCGGCGTTCGGCAAGGACGAGGCCGAGCGTGAGCTGCTGCGCGACGAGCTGCGCTCGCACCGTGGCCCGGCCCGGTCCGCGCGCGGCTCGATCCTGGACTCCGCACTGCCGGCGGATGCCTACTGGACGGTGGTGGCCTTCACCACGGGCCACCAGGCCGGCGAGCGGTCCGTCCAGGACCATCGCCAGGCGCAGTCCAGCTCCTCCGGGACCGGCTACGGATCCTCGGGCGGCTCGTTCTCCGGGGCGGGCTCGTCCGGCCGATTCTGAGGCGATCGGGGCCGGATCTGAGCCGGAAGCTCGTCCGAGGCCCGGCACCCGGCCCCTGGCCCACCGCACCGTTCTGCGAGACATTGAAGGACCATGACCGCCGCTGACACCCCCGCACCCCGCCAGGACCCCCTCGCGTTCTTCCTCGACAAGGCCGTGCCCGAGGCGTGGCACGCGGTCGGGCCGCTGGCCTCGGCCGCTCGCGGCGCCGCCGAGCAGGCCGGGCTGGACCGGCAGCTCGTGGAGCTCGTGAACCTCCGGGTCTCCCAGCTCAACGGCTGCGGGTTCTGCCTGGACCGGCACACCCGCCAGGGCGCCGACGCCGGTCTGAGCGTGCAGCGCCTGGGGCTGCTGTCGGCATGGCGTGAGGCTGGGGCTGTGTACTCGGAGCAGGAACGCGCCGCGCTCGAGCTCGCCGAGGCGGTCACGGACCTCCCCGAGCAGGAGCAGCTGAACTACGTGCAGGCCTCCACGGCCGCCGTGCTCACGGACGCCCAGTACGCGGCCGTGCAGTGGGTCGCGATCGTGATGAACCTGACGAACCGCATCTCGATCCTGTCCCATCACCCCGTGCGGCGCCGGGACGACTGACCCCCTTCCCCGTCGCCGGCCCGGCGGCGGGGTCCACCCAGGAACGAGAGGACCGACCATGACCGAGCAGACCCCCAGCCTGGAGCACCCGCAGGTCCGCAAGAACGCGGAGAGGTACGAGATCGTCGTCGACGACGCGGGCACGGTGGCCGGCTTCACGGTGGCGATCGACGACGACACCGCCGACGGCCCGGCCCAGCGGATCTTCCCGCACACCAAGGTCGACCACCAGTACGAGGGCCGGGGCCTGGCCTCGACGCTCGTGCGCGAGGCGCTGAAGGACACCGTGGCCGCGGGCCGCCGGATCGTCCCCGTGTGCCCGTACGTGAAGGACTGGGTGGACGAACACGACGACGTGGCCGGCGAAGTGGACCCGGCGCGCCCCGAGCATATGCAGTTCCTGGAGTCCCGCCAGGACTGACGCCCCGCGCCCGGTGAGCACCCGGAGACGAGAAAAGCCCCCGCCGATCCGGCGGGGGCTCTTTCTGGTCGGGGTGACAGGATTTGAACCTGCGGCCTCGTCGTCCCGAACGACGCGCGCTACCAAGCTGCGCCACACCCCGTTGGAGGTCTCAGACCTGAATCCAACAGAGAGCGACTATACCAGCCACACCGGGTGCCGCCAAACCGAGATGCGGGGCAGAATCGCACGCGTGAGACCTCTGCGCACCCGACGAATCCGAGAGAGGCCGGCATGAGCTGGTGGCCGTTCCTGCGTTCCTCCGCGAGCCCCTCCCCCGACGACGACGGCGCCCCGGCCGCTGCCGAGCTCGAGGAGGCCGTGGCCGCCCTGCGACGGCTGTTGCGCGCGGAGCGGCACCGACTGCGCCCGGACAGCTGGGCCCTCGCGTGGGAGATGGTCGAGCACGCCGCCGAGTACGGGCCGGCCTGGACTCGCCTGCAGCGCACACGGCCCGTGGAGACGCAGGAGCTCGTGCTCGCCCTCACCGGGCGCTTGGAGCCGCTGCTGCGCGACTTCCTCGCTCTCCCCGACTCGGAGAAGCCCGCCCATGCCGACGCCGTGCACGCGCGCCTTCGGGAGCAGAGCACGGAGCACGGCCGGCTGCGCCGCCGACTCACCCGCGCGCTCACGGCACGGCTGCGTGCCGGCGAGGAGCTCTGAGCGCCGAGGGGGAGGCACCCGGGAACGCTGAAAGCCCCGTGCAGATCGCACGGGGCCGCCCGGTGAATCCTCCCGGGAATGCGGGAAGGGCCTCGCACCCAACGGTGCGAGGCCCTCCCTCAAAGAATGTCCGGCGGCGACCTACTCTCCCACAACCTCCCGGCTGCAGTACCATCGGCGCTGTGGGCCTTAGCTTCCGGGTTCGGAATGGAACCGGGCGTTTCCCCCACGCTATGACCGCCGTAACCCTAACCCCACACCACCACCCTCAACACGGGCAACAGCAGGGAAACCTACGGGTCACACAACAGTGACACTATTCAACTCAAAACACCCCAACCACCCACCAACAAGCAGACAGCCGGTTGCAATCAGACAACCGCACAGCGGACGCGAACACCAACCCATCACCTTGAAGCAAGCAATAGGATAAGAGTGTGTGTAAGTCATCGGCCTATTAGTACTGGTCAGCTTCACGAGTCTTCAGTCCTCGCTTCCACATCCAGCCTATCAAC
>NZ_JAKRLB010000008.1:0-103689 GCF_022664405.1 Micrococcus luteus
GGCCACGGGGGCGGCGACGGCCGGTGCCGCATCGGCCGGCTCGGCGACGACCGGCCGGGCCGGCGCCGCGGCGGCGGGCTCGGCCGCGGACTCGGCGGTGGCCGGCTCCGGTGCGACGACCTCCTGCGCCACCGTCTCCGGCGCGGTGGGGGCGCCCACGGCGGCCAGCTCGGTGAACCACTCCCCCTCCCGGGCGAACGGCACGTACCCGGCCATGCGTCGCCGCTCCGCGAGCGGCACGAGGTCGGACTCCACGGGCGCGGCGGGCGCACCGGTCGCGGCGGCGGCGACGGCGGCCGCCACGTCCGGCACGACGGGCTCGGTCTCCGCGGGTGCGGGGGCCCGCGTCGGGGACGCCGAGGCGGCGATCGGCTCGGGGGCGGCGGCCGGGGTCGATCCCGCGGCCGGAGTGGGGGCACCGCCGAGCCACTCGGCCTCGCGGGCGAACGGGACGTACCCGGCCATGCGGCGTCGCGCGGACAGGGGCGTCAGGGCCGACGCCGACGCGGTCGGCGCCACCGGGGCGGCGGGCGCGACCACCGGGGCGGGGGCCGCCGTCGTGGTGTCCTGCGCCGGGGCGGGGGCGGGCTCGGTCTCGGCCGGGGCGCCCTTCAGGGGGACGTAGCCGGCCATTCGCTGCTTGGGCATGCTTCTCCTCGTCCGAGGGGCGCGGTCCGCAGCGGACCGCGCCCGCACCGGTTCAGCCGCGGCGGGTGCGCAGCTGCTCGATGACCTGCGGGACCACCTGGAAGATGTCCCCGACCACGCCGAAGTCGGCGTGCTCGAAGATCTCGGCGTCCTCGTTCTTGTCGATCGCCACGATGGTCTTGGCGGTCTTCATGCCGGCCAGGTGCTGGATGGCGCCGGAGATGCCGAGGGCGATGTACAGGTTCGGGGACACGATCACGCCGGTCTGGCCCACCTGGCGCTCGGCCGCGGTGTAGCCGGAGTCGACGGCGGCACGCGAGGCGCCCACGGCGGCGCCGAGCTCGTCGGCGAGCTGCTCGACGATCGCGAAGCCCTCCTCGGAGCCCACGCCGCGTCCGCCGGCGACGACGGTCTTGGCGCCGCGCAACGGCGGACGGGCGGAGTTCTGCGTGCGGGCGTTCACCTCGAGCACCCGGGCGCCGGCGGTCACCGGGCCCAGCTCGGCGGCGGCCAGCTCCACGACCTCGGGCGCCTCGACGGCCGGGGCCCGGTCCGCGACGGCGCCGGGGCGCATGGTGATGATCCGGGGGCCGCCCTCGCCGGTGGACTCGCTGAGGTAGTCGCCTCCGAACACGGAGTGGCGGGCGATGACCTCGTCGTCGGCCCAGCGCAGCCCCACGGCATCCGCGCAGACGGGGCCGCGGGCGCGGACGGACAGGCGGCCGGCCACCGCGCGGGACTCAGGACTGCCGGAGAGCAGCACGGCCACGGGCGCGGTGCGGGCGGCCGCGGCGGCGAGGGCCTGCACGGCGGCGTCGCCGAGGGTGGTGGCGGCGTCGTCGGCCACGAGGACGTGGACGCGCGTGGCGCCGTACTCCCCCAGCCGGGCGACGGCGGCGTCCCTGCCCTCCGCATCGGTCACGAGGACGGCCTCGGGCACGCCCACGGAGGCGGCCGCGCCGAGCAGCTCGGCCACGACCGGGCGGAGCGCGCCGTCCGCGCCGATCTCGGCGTGCACCAGCACGGTCTGGCCGCTGTTCGCGGCGTCGGTCTGCGTCGTCATCTCGGTCTCCTCCACGTTCGCGCTCACACGAGCCCCCGACCCGCGAGGAACTCCACCAGCCGCTCGGCGGCGGTGCCGTCGTCGGTGATCTTCTCGCCCGCGGCGCGCTCGGGACGCGTGTCCGCCGAGACCATCACGGAGCGGTAGGCGGCCTCGGCCGGGCCCGCGGCGATGCCGAGGTCGGCCAGGGACAGCACGGTGAGCGGCTTCTTCTTGGCCGCCATGATGTTCTTGAAGTTCGGGAACCGCGGCTCGGCGGTCTTCTCCGTCAGGCTCGCCACGGCGGGCAGGGCGACGGCGGCGCGCACGTCCGCGTCCGAGGTCGCCACGGTGCCGATCAGCTCGCCGTCGGCCAGCTCGGGGGCCTCGGCGTGCGGCAGGTAGGGCCGCTCCAGGAGCTCGGCGACCATGGCCGGCACCACGCCGGTGCCGCCGTCCGTGGACACCGTGCCGGCGAGCACGAGGTCGGCGCCCTCCTTCTCGACGGCCGCGGCGATCACGCGAGCCGTCTGCACGGCGTCCGAGCCGACGAGTGCGTCGTCGGTGATCTGCACGGCGGAGTCCGCGCCCATGGCCAGCATCTTGCGTAGGGTCTTCGAGGAGTCCTCGGGGCCCACCGTCAGGGCCACGACCTCGATGTCCGCGCCGGCGTCCCGCCAGCCCAGGGCGACTTCCATGACCCGCTCGCTGATCTCGTCCGGCACGGGCTCGGCCGCGCCGTCGCGCACCACCCAGCCGGTCTCCAGGCTCAGCTCACGCTCCTGCCACGTGTCCGGCACCTGCTTGGCCAGCACCAGGATCTTCACGGCCTCTCCTCCTTGGGTCGCGGTCTCGCCCCGGGGCCTCCGCCCCGAGCACGGTGACTTACGCTACAGACTACGGGTCCGCGCACATCCGGGCCGCATGACCCGCGCGCGGGAGCGGCCGGGGCCGCCGTCGTCGGTCCGTGCGTCCGGACCATGATCGCCCGAACCGAGGAGGCACCGTGAGCCCCGCCGCCCCGCCCGCCGAGCCGTCGGCCGCCGAGGACCGGCCCCGGGTCCCGGCGGTGCCCGCCTCCTCCCTCGTGCTGGTCAGACCCGGGGCCGGCGGCGAGATCTCGGTGTTCACCGTCCGCCGCGCCGGGACCATGGCCTTCAGCGCCCACGCCACGGCCTTCCCCGGCGGCCGCGTGGACCCCGCGGACGACCTGCCGGACCGGCTGTGGGAGGGCACGGATCTGGCCGAGTGGGGCCGGCGCCTGGGGCTGCCGCACGAGCCCGTGGACGCCCACGGCACCCTCACGGAGCTCGACCCCGCCGAGGGCGCCGGTCGCGTGCTGGCCGCCGCCGTCCGCGAGACGTTCGAGGAGACCGGAGTGCTCCTGGCCCGGGACGCCGTCACCGGCACTCCCGTGGACCCGGCCCGGGTGGCCGCGTTCCCCGACGAGCTGCGCGACGCCGTCGAGCGCCACGAGGTGGACTTCGGGGAGCTGCTCGACCGCGAGGGGCTGCGCCCCGACGCCGGCGCGCTCGTGCCGTGGTCCCGGTGGATCACCCCGCACGGGGGCCCGCGCCGCTACGACACGTTCTTCTTCGCCGTCCACCTGCCGCAGGGTCAGTCCCCCGAGCGGATGTCCTCCGAGGCGGCCAGCCACGGCTGGGCGTCCCCCGCCGAGCTGCTGCGCCGCTTCCGGGCCGGCAAGGTCAACCTGATGGCCCCCACATGGTGGCAGCTGCGCACCCTGGTCGACGCCGGCGAGGACATCCACGCGGGCCGCTCCCGGTTCGAGCCCCTCGAGGGGGTCATGCTCGTGGCCGGGCAGGGGCCCGTGTTCCCCCACGCGGACGAGTATCTGCGTGACCTGACGGCGTTCCGCGCGGCCGCGCAGGTGGAGGAGTCCAAGGACAACATCCTCTGAGCGCTCCCGGCTCCGGGCCGTGCGGTGGGTGACGGGCCGGAGAGCAGCGCGGACCGCGAGCCGCGACCCCATGGCCTGCAGGGCCCCGTGCCCCTAGTCTGGTCTGCACTGGATCTCCCGGCTCCGCGCGTCCGGCCCCCACCCCCGGCCACCGCGCGTCCCGCTCGCACCCTAGGAGCACTGCATGGCGCTCAGCGTCCTCGACCTGTTCTCGATCGGCATCGGCCCGTCCTCGTCCCACACCGTGGGACCCATGCGCGCCGCCCGCCGCTTCACGGACAGCATGGGCCAGCACGGCGTCCTCGAGCGCACGGCCCGCGTGCACGCCGAGCTGTTCGGCTCGCTGGCGGCCACCGGCGTGGGCCACGGCTCGGACACCGCGGTGCTGCTCGGCCTGGCCGGCCAGGACCCTGAGACCATCGACCCGGACGCCTGCACCGGGCTCGTGGAGGAGATCGTCACGGGCGGCCGGCTGCCCCTGGACGGGCGCCACGAGATCGCCTTCGACCGGCAGGGCGACCTGACGCTGCACATGCGCGAGTCCCTGCCCGGGCATCCGAACGGCATGCGTCTGACCGCCTACGACGACGCCGGCGAACAGCTTCACACCCGCGACTACTACTCGGTGGGCGGCGGCTTCGTGGTCACCTCGGACGAGCTCGAGGCCGAGCTGGACGCCACCAAGGACGTCAACCGCGCCGACGACGGCGACACCGGCGAACCGTACCCCTTCTCCACGGGCGCCGAGCTCGCCGCCCGCTGCCACGAGGCGGGCCTGAGCATCGCGGAGCTCATGCTCGCCAACGAGGCCACCCGCCACGACCTCGACGAGCTGCGCACCCAGCTGCTGGCCATCTGGGCCGTCATGGAGGAATGCGTCCACAACGGCGTGTCCCGCACCGAGCCGATCCTGCCCGGCGGACTGAAGGTCCGCCGTCGGGCCCCCGCGCTGCGGGAGCACCTGCTCCAGACCACCGACCGCACCGACCCCATGTGGGCCATGGAGTGGGTCAACCTCTTCGCGCTCGCGGTGAACGAGGAGAACGCCTCGGGCGGGCGCATCGTCACCGCGCCCACGAACGGCGCCGCGGGCATCATCCCGGCCGTCATGCTCTACTACATGCGCTTCGTGCTCCCCGAGGGCGCCACGCAGCAGGAGCGGGACGACAAGGTGGTCGAGTTCCTGCTCACCGCGGCGGCGATCGGCATCCTGTACAAGCGCAACGCCTCCATCTCCGGCGCCGAGGTCGGCTGCCAGGGCGAGGTCGGCTCGGCCTGCTCCATGGCGGCGGGCGCGCTGTGCGCCGTGCTCGGCGGCACCGTGGACCAGGTGGAGAACGCGGCCGAGATCGGGATCGAGCACAACCTCGGGCTGACGTGCGACCCCGTGGGCGGCCTGGTCCAGGTGCCGTGCATCGAACGCAACGCGATCGCGTCGGTGAAGGCCATCAACGCGGCCCGGCTGGCGCTGCTCGGGGACGGCTCGCACCGGGTGACCCTGGACCAGGCCATCAAGACCATGCGCGACACCGGCGCGGACATGAAGTCCAAGTACAAGGAGACCTCGCGCGGCGGCCTGGCCGTGAACGTCATCGAGTGCTGATCGCCCGGGTCCGCGGCCCAGCGCCGCTCCGGTCGGGACGGACGGGGCACCCGTCCGCTAGCGTGGGGCCCGATCCGCACCCTGCCCCCCGAGCGCGAGAGGACCGACGTGGCCATTCATCCTGTGGACGCGACCCTGGAGGCCGCGAAGATCGATCCCGACCAGCGTGCCGAGCGGCTCAAGGGGGTGAAGCTCGACGGCGCCGGCTGGAAGTACGCGCTCACGCGCGCGCTCAAGGAGTTCGGCAACGACGGCGGCACCGACCTGGCCGCGAAGCTCACCTACTACCTGGTGCTCTCGCTGGCCCCCTCGCTGCTGGCCGTGTTCTCCATCCTGTCCCTCGTGCTCGCCTCCAACCGCGGAGCCATCGACGATCTGCTGGGGCAGCTGACCGGTCTGGTCCCGAGCGACTACCAGGCGCTCGTCACGAACCTGGTGACCACCATGAGCGACTCGGCCGCCTCAGGCGGCGGGATCATCGCCCTCGTCATCGGCATCGCGACCGCCCTGTGGTCCGCCTCCGCGTACGTGAAGGCGTTCAATCGCTCGGCCAACACGGTGTACGGCTACGAGGAGGGCCGCGGCCTGGTGAAGCTGACGCTGACCAACCTGCTCACCACGCTCATCCTGATCGTGGGCATCGTGGTCGTGCTGATCTCGCTGGCGCTGAACCGCTCACTCGTGGACGGCTTCCTCCAGCCGATCGCCGGGCCGCTCGGCATGACCGGCGTGGTGAACTTCCTCTCGGACACGTTCCTGCCGGTGTGGGCGTGGGTGAAGTGGCCCGTCGTCGTCCTGATCCTGCTGGTGCTGATCGCGACCCTGTACTACACCACCCCGAACGTCCAGAAGCCGCGCTTCCACCTCTTCGGCCCCGGCAACATCGTGGCGCTGGTGGGCATGGTGCTGGCCGCGGTGGCCCTGTCCGTGTACTTCACGCAGTTCGCCGGCTACTCGGCGTACGGCGCGATCGGCACGATCATGGCGCTGCTGTTCGCCCTGTGGATCTTCAACATCGTGCTGCTGCTCGGCCTGGAGGTCGACGCCGAGGTGGAGCGTGCCCGCCAGCTCGAAGCCGGCCTGCCCGCCGAGGCTCGGGTGCAGCTGCCCCCGAAGGACGTGGCCGGGGTGGAGAAGCGCGCCGAGAAGCAGACGGCCGTGGAGGAGCGCGGCTACGAGCTGCGGGCGGTCCACGAGGGCCGCTGACCGCACCCGATGCGGCGCCCTCAGCGCCGGGCCGCCCGGTAGCCGTCCGCCTGGGCCGCGGCGGCGGAGGCGTAGCAGTTGCGCGCGTTGGTCTTGCCGTAGTGCTGCTGACCGGGCATGTGGTAGATGCCCGAGTTGTCGTTGGCCTTGACCGGGTGGGAGTCCGGGCACACGGAGTCGGCTCCGCGCACCGGCCCCGCGTCGCCGGCCGCGGGGGCCGCCTCCGGGGCGGGGGCCGGGGCCGCCTCCGGGATGGGCTCGGCCGCGGTGCCGCACTCCCCGGAGAACCTGCCGACGCCGTTCGCCCGGGCCTGCTCCCACGCCGCCTCGACCTCGGGCAGGAAACGGTCGTTGCCGTCGAAGACCGCCGGCTCGCCATAGCCCAGGCGGGCCATCTCGGCGTTGACCAGGACGCCGTCGGCGTACACGCCGGCGAGGAGGCGGTCATAGCGGTCGTAGAGCCGGCGGTCGTACCGCAGCACCACCGTGTCGCCGGGGCTGATCATCGACTTCAGCGCCGCCGTCGCCTCCGGGCCCATGCACTCGACCGGCTTCGAGGGGTGACGGGTCTCGGGGGTGTCGATGTTGAGCAGGCGCACCCGCGTGGACACCTCGCCGAGGGTCACGCGGAGCGTGTCGCCGTCCGAGATCGACTCGACCGTGACCACGTCTCCCTCGACGTCGGCCGGGGCGGCGGGCGCCGCCGGCTCGGCACTGCGGGAGCCTTCAGCAGTACGCGACTCCTCCGCGGCACGTGCGGCACGCGACTCGGCGGCCCCGCTCGAGGACGACGCTGCGGCGCGCGAGCTCTGCGCGGCGGAGGAGGAAGCGGCCAGCGACGACGCAGCGGCACGGCTCGTCGCGGCCGCGTCGACGGACGGGGTGGGCGTCGTCGGCATCGTGCTGACCGACGCGGAGGTGTCGGCATCGCTCGCCGGGGTGACGCCGTCGTCGGTGGCGGTGCAGCCGGTGAGCAGGAGCAGGGACAGTGCGGCCGCGGGGAGCGCCGCGCGCAGACGGGCAAGGGGCACGAGGATCCTGGAGGGGAAGGGACGGGGACATGACGAAGGCCCCGCCGTGAGGCGGGGCCTTCGGATCACCACATCATCGCATGTGGGAGGCACAGGTGTTGCCGCACGTCACGACAGCATCGGTCCCCGTTCCGTCAATGACGACGGGGGTCAGCGACGGCCGTCGATGGGGTCGCCGCCGCCGTCGAGTGCGTCGAGGACGAGGTCGCGGGCCTCGCCCGTCGCGGACCGGCGGGAGAGCAGCAGCGCGGCCAGCCAGCACAGCAGGACGATCGCCGCGCCGCCCCACGCCAGGAGGGCGAGGCTGCCCGAGAGCAGCCCCGTGCCGTCCGCGCGGCCGACGCCGATCCACACCAGACCCCACGCGAGCGCGAACGCCGGAGCCGGGCGGCCGCCGTTGTACACGGCCGTGAACGCGCCGATCAGCACGGCCACCACGAGCATCACCTTCGCCCAGAGGGACGACTGCCCCGGATCGCCGACGACGCCGGTCGAGGCCAGCCACGCGGCCAGGTTCGCCACGGCGGCGATCGAGACCCAGCCCAGATGCAGGCCCTGCACCCCGTCCAGGAGGATCCGCTCCCCCCAGCTGTGCGCGCGGACGGATTCGAGGAGCACCAGGATCCACGCCAGGCACGTCAGCAGCAGCGCGATCACCACGACGCTCAGCCCCAGCAGCCCGGCCTGCACCGTCCAGATCCACGCGGCGTTGAGCAGCACCGAGACCAGGATCCACGGTCGCAGGCGGTCGTGACGGGCGGACTGGGCCGAGGCGAGGAACTGCCACACGGCGTACGCCAGCAGCCCCGCGTAGATCACGGACCAGATGCCGAACGCGGGGGTCGCCGGGGAGACCCAGGTGGCGTCCGGGCCGAGCCAGCCGCCCGCGGCCTCGGCCACGGGGGTCAGGCCGCCGACGACGCCGGAGCCCAGGAACGCGGCCACGACCGCGAGGATCACGACCACGAGCATGGCCACCCGGCCGCCCGTCGAGGACAGCCCCGTCCCCGAGCTGGGGACGCGCGCCGCGGCGTCGGGGCCGAAGGGGCTGCGGGACGGGCCGAGGTCGGTGGCGGTGCTCATGGGTGCTCCCGTGGGGTGATCGTCGGGGGTGTGCCCCGGGCGGGGCGGGTCTCAGGGTCAGCGTAGCCGCCGGGCCCATCGCGGGCACGGGCCACCGCGGCCTAGGGTGGGGGCATGCGCACTTCCTCCCCGATAGGACTCCTGCTGGACGTGGACGCCCCCGTGGCCTCCACCGAGACCCGGACCGTGCCGGAGGGGATCATCGACGTGCTCGTCCGTCTCGCGAGGCGCGGGGTGCCGGTCGGCTTCAACACGGGCCGCTCCACGGACTTCCTCCTGCACAACCTGATCGCCCCGCTGCGCGACGCGGGCCTCCCGGACGACGCTCCCTTCCACGCGATCTGCGAGAAGGGCGCCGTGTGGTTCCCGTTCTCCGCGGTGCCCTCCGGGGACCTGCCCGACGTCACCGTGGACGGCACCGCCCCGGACTGGCTCCGCACCGACCCGGACATGGCCATCGACGCGGACACCCGTGACGCGATCTGGGCCCTCAACGATGAGCGCGCCGGGGACCTGCAGTTCACCGACCGCACCAAGCTGGCCATGGTCTCCCTCGAGAAGACGGTCGGCGCCGACCAGACGGAGTACGAGCGGGTGCGCGACGACGTCGCCGCGGGCGTCGAGGATCTGCTCGCCGAGCGCGGACTCGCCGAGGAGGTGCGCGTGGCGCCCTCGGTGATCTCGGTGGACGTCGAGCACCGCTCCTCCGGCAAGGACCTGGGCGTCGAGCGCTGCTTCGACCTGCTGGCGGAGGCGGGCACCCCGGTGCCCGAACGCTGGCTCACCGCGGGCGACTCGCGCAGCGACTACGCCATGGCCGACCGGCTGCACGAGCGCGGACTCGCCGTGGAGCACATGGACGTGCGGCCCGCCGACGGCGTCCCCGAGAAGCCCTACGGCGTGGTGACGGCGGCGATCCTCGCCGAACGCGGCATCGGCGACGCCGACGACGTCCACGAGCGGGCGGGCGAGTCCCTGCTGCGCTGGGTGGAGCGCGACCTGCTGCGCTGACCAGGCCGGACGCCCCCTCTGCGGACGGCCGACCCTCCCCGGGCCTGGACCTCGACCCCTAGCGTGGAAGGCAATGCCGCGCCCCTGCCGAAACCGGCCCGGGCGCCTCCCGACCAGAGAGAGGTTCCACCGTGGCCACCGTCGCCCAGAACATCGTCGAGACCCTCCACGCCTCGGGCGTGCGCCGCATGTACGGCGTGCCCGGGGACTCCCTCAACGGGCTGACCGAGGCCCTGCGCTCCCACGGCGGCATCCAGTGGGTGCACACCCGGCACGAGGAGACCGCGGCCTTCGCGGCCTCCGCCGAGTCCCAGCTCACGGATGAGCTCGCGGTCTGCGTGGGCTCGTGCGGTCCGGGCAACCTCCACCTGATCAACGGCCTGTTCGACGCCCAGCGCTCCCGCACTCCGGTGCTCGCGATCGCCGCGCACATCCCGTCGGAGGAGATCGGCTCGGGCTACTTCCAGGAGACCCATCCGCAGGACCTGTTCCGCGAGTGCTCCGTCTACGTGGAGCACGTCTCCTCGGCGGACCAGATGCCCCGCATGCTGCGCACCGCGATGCGGGCCGCCGTCGAGCAGCGGGGCGTGGCCGTGCTCGTGATCCCGGGCGACGTGGCCCTCACCGAGCTCTCCGCGAAGCCCGAGGTGATCCGTCACACGCCGTCCCGCGTCATCCCGGCGGACTCCGTGCTGCGCGAGGCCGCCGAGGCCCTGGACTCGTCCAAGCGGATCACCATCCTGGCCGGCGCGGGTGCGGCCGGCGCCCACGACGAGGTCGTGGCCCTGGCGGAGCGCCTGCAGGCCCCGATCGTCCACGCGCTGCGCGGCAAGGACCGGATCGAGTACGACAACCCGTATGACGTCGGCTTGACCGGCCTGCTCGGCTTCGCCTCCGGCTACCACGCGCTCAAGGAGGCCGAGACGCTGCTGATCCTCGGCTCCTCCCTGCCGTACCGGCAGTTCTACCCCGAGGACGCCACGGTCATCCAGGTGGACGTGCGCGGCGAGCAGATCGGCCGACGGGTGGCCGTGGACGTGCCGCTCGTGGGCGGCGTGAAGGAGACGGCCCAGGCCCTGCTGCCGCTGCTGCGCGGGAACTCGTCGTCGGCGTTCCTGGACAAGGCGCTCAAGCACTACGCCAAGACCCGCAAGGACCTCGACCAGCTGGCCTCCCCGGGACGCGGACGCGTGCATCCGCAGTACGTGGCCCGCCTCCTCGACGAGCTGGCCGACGACGACGTGGTGTTCCTGCCCGACGTCGGCTCCCCCGTGATCTGGGCTTCCCGGTACCTGACGATGAACGGGCGCCGCCGGATCATCGGCTCCCTGTCCCACGGCTCCATGGCCAACGCGGTCACCCAGGCGGTCGGCGCCCAGGCGGTCGACCCCACCCGCCAGGTGGTGGCGATGGCCGGCGACGGCGGGCTGGCCATGATGCTCGGCGAGCTGATGTCGTTCGTGCAGAACGGCCTGCCCGTGAAGACGCTCGTGTTCGACAACGACTCGCTGAACTTCGTGGAGCTCGAGATGATGGCCGCCGGGTTCGTCCCCTACGGGACGAGCCTGGAGAACCCGGACTTCGCGGCGATCGCGGAGGCGATCGGCATCAAGGGCTTCCGCGCGGACCACACGACGGACCTGCCCGCGGTGATGCGCGAGTTCCTCGCCCACGACGGGCCGGCGCTGCTGGTGGTCAAGACCGAGCGTCAGGAGCTGACGATCCCGCCGAGCATCGAGTTCGAGCAAGCCAAGGGCTTCGCGCTCTACGCCATGCGCACCGTCCTGGACGGCAAGGGCACCAAGCTGCTCGACCTCGCGAAGGCGAACCTGCGCCAGCTCTTCTGACCTGCCGCGCACGACGACGGCCCGGACGCTGGCGGCGTCCGGGCCGTCGTCGTGGTGGGGCGGGGAGAGCCCAGCCCCGCCGGTAGGTCAGGCGCGGTGGGCGCCGCCCTCGGCGACGATCGGGTGCTCGGCCGTGCCGGCGACGCCCTGGGTGATCAGGCCGTCGGCGCGGTGCTCCCAGAAGTCCGCGTTGCGGATGCCGAGCGGGCGCGGGTCGAACTGCGGGTCGAGACCCTGGCGCTTCTGTGCGCGGTAGTCCTTGAGGGCCTTGAGGGCCGGGCCCTGCAGCACCAGGATGCCGAGGATGTTCAGCCAGGCCATGGAGCCCACGCCGATGTCGCCGAGGCCCCAGGCCGCACCCGTGGTGGCGACGGCGCCGTAGGCCACCGACACGAGGATCAGGGCCTGCAGGAAGCGCAGCGCGACGCGGCGGACCATGCCGTTGCGCAGGTTGCGCGTGAGGAACACGATGTTGACCTCGGCCATGTAGTAGTACGCCACGATCGTGGTGAAGGCGAAGAACGCCAGCGCCACGGCCACGAACGTGGGGCCGAAGCCGGAGAACACGGCGTCGAAGCCGGTCTGGACGAAGGCCGGGCCCTCGGAGGCCGTCGGCGAGACGATGCCCTCGAACAGCAGGCCGGAGCCGGACCCGTCCGAGTACACCCGGTAGGCGCCCGTGGAGATGATGATGAACGCGGTGGCCGAGCAGACGAAGAGCGTGTCGATGTACACGGCGAACGCCTGCACGAAGCCCTGCTTTGCCGGGTGCGAGACCTCGGCGGCCGCGGCGGCGTGCGGGCCCGTGCCCTGGCCGGCCTCGTTGGAGTAGACGCCGCGCTTCACGCCCCACTGGATGGCGAGGCCGAGGATCGCGCCGAACACGGCGTGCACGCCGAACGCGCTGGCGAAGATGGATCCGAAGACCTCGGGGATCTGGTCGAAGTTCAGGAACAGCACGATCAGCGCGAGGATGATGTACAGCACGGCCATCACGGGCACCACGTAGACGGCGAACGTCGCGATGCGCTTCACGCCGCCCAGGACGATGAAGGCCAGCAGGATGACCATGGCCAGGGCCACGACCCAGGCGGGCACGGCCCACGCCTCGCCCACGGCCGCGGCCACGCCGTTGGCCTGCACGCCCGGCAGGAAGTAGCTGGTGGCGAAGACGGTGACGACGGCGAACAGGATGGCGTACACCTTGAACGCGGGGGCGGCGGCCGTGTGCTTGTAGGCCTTCTCGAAGTAGTACGCCGGGCCGCCGCGGTACTCGCCGGTGTCCGGGTCGCGCTCCTTGTAGATCTGGCCGAGCGTGGACTCGATGAAGGACGTGGCGGCGCCGAGCAGGGCCATGACCCACATCCAGAACACGGCACCGGGGCCGCCGAACGCGATGGCTGTGGCGACGCCGCCGATGTTGCCCATGCCGACGCGGCCGGCGAGCGACATCATGAGGGACTGGAGGGACGAGGTGCCGTCCGCGGAGTCCTGGCCCTCGCGGAGCTGCTTCACCATGTCCGGGATGTTCACGAACTGCAGGAACATGGTCCGGATGGTGAAGTAGAGGCCGACGATCAGGCAGAGCCAGATCAGGGCCGGGGACCAGATGACGTCGTTCACGGCGGTGATGAGATCTGCGAAGGACATGGGGTCTCCAGATCGGGGTGGGGATGGCCGGTGCGGTGCGAGCTCCGAGCGGCGGCCGCCGGCGGTCCCGGACGACTGGGGAGAAGGATACGCGCAAATGTGACCCGCGTCTCGCATCCAGCGTGGCGGATCGGGAGTCCGGGCGCGCGGCCCGCGACGACAGCGGCCCCGGACATGCGAAAAGCCCCGGAACCACTGGGGTCCCGGGGCTTGCCCGCGGAGGATGGGGGATTTGAACCCCCGAGGGCTGTTAACCCAACACGCGTTCCAGGCGTGCGCCATAGGCCGCTAGGCGAATCCTCCTTGGTGCGCCCCCATGCGGCGGACCGCGCGAGGGCAGGTTCCATCATAACCAGATCGTCCTGGGCCGCGCCAATCCTCCGCGGGAGGCGCGAGCTCGGCCCGAGCCTCCCCGCGGCCCGAATCGCCGCGCCCGCCGCCACCCTGCTAGACTCTTCGACGGCCCCTCACGTGGTGTCATCTCGCTGAACTCCCCCAGGACCGGAAGGTAGCAAGGGTAGGTGGGCTCTGGCAGGTGCGTGAGGGGTCTTCACTTTCCCCAGGAGATCCCATGCCCGCCGGACGCTACGCCCCCTCCCCCACGGGAAGCCTGCACCTGGGCAACCTGCGCACCGCGCTCGTCGCGTGGCTCGCGGCGCGCGCCACGGACCGTGCCTTCCTGCTGCGGGTCGAGGACCTGGACCGCGTCCGCTCCGGGGCCGAGGCTGACCAGCGGGCGGACCTGGCCGCCGTCGGGCTGGACTGGGACGCCGAGCCGGTGCGCCAGTCCGAGCGCACCGCCCTGTACGACGCCGCCGTGGCCGCCCTGCGCGCCGCGCACGGCACGGACGCGGTCTACGAGTGCTTCTGCTCCCGCAAGGACATCGCCGAGGCGACGTCGGCCCCGCACCCGAGGCCCGACGACGGTGCCCCCGCCTCCGGCGGCACCGTGCCGCTGCGTCCGCCCGGCTTCTATCCGGGCACCTGCCGCGGCCTGACCGAGGCCGAGCGGGCCGAGCGACGGCGGGTGCGCCCCGCCGCCCTGCGGATCGATGCGGCGAAGGTCGCGGGCCTGCCGGCGGGCGAGACCCCGCGCGCCACCGCCGTGGACGTGCTGCACGGCGAGGTCACGGGCCTGGTCGACGACCTGGTGCTGCGCCGGAACGACGGGGCGTACGCGTACAACCTGGCCGTCGTCGTGGACGACCTGGCGCAGGGCGTGGACCAGGTGGTCCGCGGCGACGACCTGCTCGACTCGGCCCCGCGCCAGCGCTGGCTGGCCGAGGCGCTGTGCGCCGCGCGCGGGGAGCCGACGCCCGCGGTGGAGTACCTGCACGTGCCGCTCGTGCTGAACGCGGAGGGGCGGCGGCTGGCCAAGCGGGACGGCGCCGTGACCCTCGAGGACCTCTCCGCGCAGGACCCGGCGTGGACCCCCGAGCGGGTGCGGGACCGGCTGCTGGAGTCCCTCGGCCTGCCCGCGGGACCGCTGGCGGCCGCCGTGCCCGCGTTCGACCCGGCCGCCCTGCCGCGTGATCCGTGGGTGTTCACCGGGCTCTGAGCGGGCCGGCGCCCTGGTCCGCCGCAGGCCCGGCCCCGGTCAGAGGACCTGGGCGGCCTGGTCGAAGTCGAGGCGGCCCTGGCGGGGCTGCTGCGCCTTCTCGTCGTCTGCGGCGGCGTGGCCCACGTTGATCACCAGGAGGGACTTCCAGGCACGGTCCGCATGGAACTCGGCGTCCACGGCGGCGGCGTCGAACCCGGCCATGGGGCCGACCTCGAGCCCGTGGGCGCGCAAGGCCACGAGCAGGTAGCCCACCTGGATGAGCGCGTTCGTGCGGCCCATCCCCTCGCGCATGCCCGGCTTGCCCTCGGCATCCTCCTCGAAGCCCTCCCGGAACGGGGCGAGGTGGCCCATGTGGCGGTGCCAGTCGAGGTCGTAGGAGGCGATCAGCGTGAGCGGGGCGCGCTCCGTCTTCTCCCGGTTGAACTCGATCATCAGCGGAGCCAGGCGGGCGCGGGCCTCGGGGCTGTCCACGACGTCGAGCCGCAGCGGCTGGTTGTTCATGGCGGTCGGCGCCCAGCGGAGGTCCGCGTAGGCCCGCTCGATCAGCGCGAGGTCGACGGGCTCGTCCGAGAAGAGCTGCGTCGTGTGGCGGTCCGCGAAGAGGCGGTCGATCTCGGCCTGACTCAGCGGTCCCGCGTCCGGGGCCGGCTGCGTGGGGTGGATCGTGTCCTCGGCGTCGGTGTGCATGTGCGTGGTGGTCATGGGCCAGGGAACGGGCCGGCGGGCGTGCGCATTCCCCGGCTCCCTTAGCCCGTCCGCCCGCCGGATAGGCTTTCGAGGGTGAGCACCGCCCTGTATCGCCGCTACCGCCCGGACCGTTTCGAGGACGTGATCGGGCAGGACCATGTCACGGTCCCGCTGCGCACCGCACTGGCGAAGGACCGCGTGAACCACGCCTACCTCTTCTCCGGCCCGCGAGGCTGCGGCAAGACCACGTCCGCCCGCATCCTCGCGCGCTGCCTGAACTGCGCCCAGGGCCCCACGCCCACGCCGTGCGGCGAGTGCGACTCGTGCCGGGACCTGGCCACCGGCGGGCCGGGCTCGCTGGACGTGCTGGAGATCGACGCGGCCTCGCACGGCGGTGTGGAGGACGCCCGCGGCCTGCGCGAGCGGGCCACGTTCGCCCCGGTCCGGGACCGCTACAAGATCCTCATCATCGACGAGGCGCACATGGTCACCGCGGCGGGGTTCAACGCGCTGCTCAAGATCGTGGAGGAGCCGCCGGAGCACCTGAAGTTCATCTTCGCCACCACGGAGCCGGAGAAGGTCATCGGGACCATCCGCTCCCGCACCCACCACTACCCGTTCCGGCTCGTGCCGCCGGAGCCGCTCATCGCCTACCTCGAGCAGCTGTGCGCGGAGGAGGGCGTGTCCGTGGAGAAGGGCGTGCTGCCGCTCGTGGTGCGCGCCGGCACGGGCTCGGTGCGTGACACGCTCTCCGTGCTGGACCAGCTGATCGCGGGCGCCCAGGAGGGCCAGGTCTCGTACGAGCTCGCGGTGAGCCTGCTCGGCTTCACCCCGGAAGCCCTGCTGGACGACGTGATCGACGCCGTCGCCGCGGACGACACCCCCACCGTGTTCCGCGTGGTGGACCGCGTGGTGCAGTCCGGCCAGGACCCGCGCCGCTTCGTCGAGGACCTGCTGGACCGCTTCCGCGACCTCGTGATCGCCCGTGCCCTGCCGGAGGAGGCCGGGGCGATCCTGCACGGCATGCCGGAGGACCAGGTGCGGCGTCTGTCGGCGCAGGCCGCGCAGCTCTCCCGCGCGGAGCTCTCCCGCCTCGCGGACATCACCAACCTCGCGCTGACGGACATGGTGGGGGCCACCAGTCCCCGCCTGCACCTCGAGCTGCTCATGGCGCGCCTGCTGCTGCCTGCCTCGGACGAGACGCACCGCGGCCTGGCCGCCCGCCTCGAGGCCCTCGAACGGCGCCTCGAGCTCGGTGGCGCCGCGCCCATCGAGGACGGCGCCTCCGAGGGCACGACGACGCCGGCCCGGTCCGGCACGCCCGCCGCGGACGGCGGCGGATCGGCCGAGAACGCGGAGGGCTCCGGCACTCTGACCGGTGCCGCGCTCGCCCGGGCCGCCATGCGGCGGCCGGAGGAGCCCGCGCCGACCGCGTCCACCGCCCCGCCGGAGCGCTGGACGCCGCCTGCCCCGCAGTCCGTGGCAGAGGCGCCGGAGGGGGACGCCGCCGCCGGGGCCACGGGGTCCGAGCGTCCGCAGCAGGCGCCGCAGCCCAAGCGGCCCGAACCGGCTGAGGTCGGGGCCCCTTCCGGGGACACGCGCCGCCCGGAGGCCGGGAGCCGCCCCGAGCCTGAGGGCCGGCCCGAGCCTGAGGGCCGGCCCCAGGCTCAGGACCGCACCGGTGCCGCGCCGTCGAGCCCCGCTCCCGCCCCGGCGGCGAGCCAGGTGGAGATGATCCGCCGGGCCTGGCCGGACATCCTCACGGCCCTCGAGGACGCCTCACGCCTGGTGTGGATGCTGGTGAAGGACAACGCGAGCGTCGCGGGCTACGACGGCTCGTTGCTGACGATCGGCTTCCAGCAGGACGGGCCCCGCCAGTCGCTGCTCGGCCGGGGCGGCGACCGCGTGCTCGGCGAGGCCGTCCACCAGGTGCTCGGCATCCGCCCGCGGCTCGACCTGATCCTCGGTGGGGACGCGCCGACCGGGGACGCCCGCGCACAGTCCGGCGCTCGCCCGGCCGGCCCGGCGCGGACGGACCGGCCTGAGCGTCCGGCCCCGCAGCAGGGCCGGCCCGACCGACCGACGGCGCAGCCGAACCGGCCCGCTCCGGCACCGGGGCAGGCCCCGCGCGAGCCGGAGTCCTCCCGCCCCACCCCGCCGCGCTCCGCCGCACCCTCCACCGCGGAGGACGACCCGGCGCCGCCGGCGGCTCCGCCCCGGGCCACACAGCAGCGTCAGACGCCGGAGCCGTCCCCCGCCTGGACGCCCGCGGCTCCCGCCACCTCCTGGGGGCCGACGCCGACGTCGTCGACGACGCCCGCCCCCGCCCCGCCGGCGGACGGCTGGGGCGGCCCGGATGAGGAGCCGCCCGCCTGGGACGACGCTCCCCCGCCCGAGGAGGACCCGTGGGACTCGCTGCCCGCGTTCGACCCGGACGCGGAGCAGGACGACTCGGACGGCCCCGAGGGCTGGACCCCGCCGGCCCGCGACGCCGAGGAGCGGCCCGTCGGCGCCGCGGGCTGGGACGGCCCCGTGCCGTCGGTCGAGGACTGGGGCGCGCCGCCGCAGGCCGCACCGGCCCCCGGCGGCGCCGCGCCGGACGCCGGCCAGGACTCCCCGGTCCAGCCCGACGCCCCGACCCCCGGCGAGAGCGAGCCGAGCGCCGAGGAGGTCCGTCGGGCCTACGACCCGGGGCCGCTGGTCCGCGAGGAGGAGCACTCGATCCCCGTGTTCGCCCGTCCGGAGGCGGAGCTGCGCGCGGAGTTCGCGAAGCGCTTCGGCGCGACCCGTCCCGCCGGCTTCGACGACGGCGCGGGCGCGGCCGCGGACGGTGACTCCGCCCGGCCTGCCACGCCGTCGCCCGCCCCGGACGACGACGCAGCGGCCACGGAGCGACGCGATCCCCACCCGGCCGCCTCGGGCGCCGGCCCGTCCTCGGACGAGCAGCGGCGCCCCACGGGCGCGCCCACGGCCGACGCGACCCCCGATCCGGGCGTGCCCGCCGACGACGCGGACGCCACGCCGCGCACGGCTGCCGGCCCGACTGGTTCGGACTTCCCGGGCTCGGGCCATCCGGCGAGCATGTACCCGCGGCTCATGGAGCGGCTGCGGGCCGGAGGGCCCCTCGAGCCTCCGGTGAACGCGGGCTCGAGCGGCGGCGGCGGGACGGGCGGCGGCCCCGGCGCTCCCGGTGGCCCCGACCCGGACGCCTCGCCGGGCTCCCCCGCCGGGGGCCGGCCGAGCGCGGCCTCGCTCGGGGCGCGCCCCGCCGACGTCGAGCCCGCCGGGGGAGCCTCGGCGCCGCCGTCGTTCGACGCGCGGGCCGCGGCCATCCACGCCGCCCGCGAGGCCGCCCAGGGCCGCGGCCCGACCCGGCCCGCCGACACCGGCCCCGCCGCCCCGGCGACGTCCGGGGTGGGGTGGGAGGACGAGGTCGCCAGCGACGACGACGTCCCGCTCGAGGACTCGGGCCTCGTGGGCCGGGCCGTCGTCGAACGGGTGCTCGGCGGCCGTCTGCTCGAGGAACGCCCCAACGACGCCTGAGGCGAACGCGCCCGTACGCGGTCCGGGGCCGCGGGCATGATGGACGCGGCGCCGGACCACGGCGCCGCGTCGGGGCGCACGCCCCACGAGACGCACCATCGGACGAGGGAGACGGATGTACCAGGGCGCGGTGCAGGACCTGATCGACGAGCTCGGCCGCCTGCCGGGCATCGGGCCGAAGTCCGCCCAGCGCATCGCCTTCCACATGCTGGAGGCGGACCGGGAGGACATGCTGCGGCTCGCGGACGCCATCCGCACGGTCAAGGACAGGGTGCGGCTGTGCTCGGTCTGCTTCAACGTCTCCGAGGACGAGGTGTGCTCGCTCTGCCGGGATGAGCGCCGGGACCGCTCCCAGATCTGCGTGGTCGAGGAGTCGCAGGACGTCATGGCCATGGAACGCACCCGCGCCTTCCAGGGCCGCTACCACGTGCTCGGCGGGGCCATCAATCCGATCGCCGGCATCGGCCCCGAGCAGCTGCACGTCCGCGAGCTGCTCACCCGGCTGCAGGACGAGGCCGTGCAGGAGGTCATCCTCGCCACGGATCCCAACCTCGAGGGCGAGGCCACGGCCACCTACCTCGGCCGACTCCTCGGCGCCACGGGCATCCGCGTCACGCGCCTGGCCTCCGGTCTGCCCGTCGGCGGGGACCTCGAGTACGCGGACGAGGTCACCCTCGGCCGTGCCTTCGAGGGACGCCGCCTGATCAGCGGCTGACACCGGCCGGCGTCGAACAGGTCCCGCCCGACGCCGGCCCGGCTCAGGCCACGCGCGTGCCGGCGGGCAGCCGCCCGGCCGGGGTGTCCAGGCGACGGTGGCCCCACCAGCCCAGCCCGGCCACCAGCACACCCTGCATCGCCAGACCGAGCGGCCACACCGGCCAGGTGCCCTGCCGGTCCGGCACGCCGCTCTGGTCGAGACCGCGCAGCTCGCCGTCGAGGCACTCGACGTCCCGGACGGGGTCGCGCTGGGTCCAGCGCAGGCCCACGGACAGCAGGTTGAGCGGCCCGGGTTCCGCCCGGGTCCCGTCCTCGAGGAGCCCGCCCTCCCAGGGGGAGGCATCCGCGAGCACGGCGTACGGGTTCGCCGCGAGCAGCCATCCGCTGCGCCGCGGGTCGGGGATCGTCCGGGTGGTCACCGGGCCGACGCACCGGTCGGCGATCCCGTCGTACAGCTCCGGGTGTGCCGCCTCCCACTCGGCCCAGGCCTGCTCGGCCTCCTCCGGGGTCATCTTCTCGAGCTCCGCCTCGGTGAACGGCTCCGCCGTCGTGGAGCCGTAGTCGGCCTCGTTGGCCCGCACCTCGGTCTGCAGGAACTGCAGGGACAGCCCGAAGGCCACCAGGGTGCCGATCGTCAGCGCCGCCACGATCAGGTACGTCACCACGACGGCGAACAGCGTGCGCCCGGCGATCGCCGAGACGGCCACGCCGATCCCCGCGATCATGCCGAACTCCACGAGGATCATCACGAGCCCCACCAGCACGGCCCACGGGGACACGCGCCCCACCACGGCTGCGACCGCCAGCCACGGCAGCGCCGCCGCGGGGAACGCGGCGGAGGCGATCCACGCGGCCAGCCACTTGCCCGCCATCAGGTGCCCGGTCCGCAGCAGGGTGACCTGGGTGATGGCCAGGGTGCCGCCGGCACGGTCGCCCGAGATCGCGTTGGCCGCCAGGGCGGGCGAGACCAGCAGCGAGAGGGTGAGGACGAAGAGCAGGACGCCGTCGAAGAGCGTCCGCCCCAGGGCGCGCATCTGCTGCTCCGCCAGCTCCGGCTCCAGGCCGGACGCCTCCATCTCCGCCACGCCCAGGCCGCGCAGCCCGAGGGCGCCGAGGGTCACCGCCCCCACCACCACGAAGAAGACGCCCAACAGCACGTACCAGCCACGCGAGCGCAGCCGCTGACGCAGTTCCATGCCCACCACGGTGGCCACGGCCTGGGCCGCGCCGAGGCGTCCCCCCGGCTGCGGCTGCGGCGGGCGGCGGTCGTGGATCGAGGTCGCGACGGCGGTGCTCACGGCCGGTCTCCTTCGGTGCGGGGGCCCTCCAGATGGAGGCCCAGGTAGGCGTTCTCGAGGCGGGAGCCCTCCGGGGCGAAGTGGCTGACGAGCACACCCTCGCGCACGAGGTCCGCGAGCAGCGCGGCCGCGGCGGCCTCACCCCGCAGCTGCACCACGACGCCGTCCCGGCGCTGGCCCGCGCCGGCGCCGGTGGCCGCGGTGACGGTCAGGCCGCGGGTCTCGAGGGCGCGGATGAGGGTGTCCCGGGCCGTCGGGTCGGGTCCGGCGATCCGGTAGGGGCGGGCGAGGTCGTCGGCGGCGCGGAACTCCTGGGTGGCCACCGTGGCGCCCTCACGGAGGAACACGGCGCGGTCGGACATCTCCTCGAGCTCGGCGAGCACGTGGGAGGAGACGAGCACGGCGGTGCCGGCTGCGGCCATGGCGCGCAGGTCATCCCGCAGCCGGATGCGGGCGGCCGGGTCGAGGCCGTTGGCGGGTTCGTCCAGGAGCAGGACGGAGGGCCGGTGCACGGTGGCCCGAGCCAGGGACAGGCGCTGCTGCTGGCCGCGGGAGAGCACGCGGGCGGGCCGGTGGGCGAACTCCGTGAGCTCGACCCACGCGAGCTGCTCGTCCGCGCGCGCCGACGCCTCCGCCTTCCCCATGCCGTAGAGCCGTCCCAGGCTGGCGAGGATGTCGTGGCAGGTCAGCTCTTCCCACACGCCCAGGGTGTCGGGCATCCAGCCGAGCCGCCGCCGGGCCTCGACGGGCTCGCGCACCGCGTCCACCCCGGCCACGGACACGGCGCCGGCGTCCGGGCGCAGCAGGGTGGCCAGGATCAGCAGGAGCGTGGTCTTGCCCGAGCCGTTCGGGCCGACGAGGGCCGTCACGGAGCCGGCAGGCACGGTGAGGGAGACGTCCCGCACCGCATGGACGGCGCCGAACGAGCGGGCGAGGCCGTGGGCCACGATCCCGTCGTGGGCGGCCACCCCCAGGACGGGTGAGGCGGGCGGGGGTGCTGGAGCGGTCATGGCCCCATCCTTGCCGCGCCGTGCACGGACGCGGATCCACCCGGGGGATGATCCCGGCGCCGATCCCGGCCCGACCGGGGTCGCAGGCGAGGCCGCGGGCGCCGTCGTCCCGGCCTGCGGCGGGCGCCGGGTCCAGCATCCGGAACAGGGGTTCACCTGGCGGACCCGCGCGGGTGCGCGCCCCTAGACTTGGCCCGAACCGACCCTCGACCCTGTCCGGAGCGACCCATGAGTCTCATCGTCCAGAAGTTCGGCGGCTCCTCCGTGGCCGACGCCGCCGGCATCCAGCGCGTGGCCCGCCGCATCGCGGACACGGTACGGGCCGGGAACCGCGTGTGCGTCGTGGTCTCGGCCATGGGCGACACCACGGACGAGCTGCTCGACCTCGCCGCCGAGCTCACGCAGGACGCGCCCGCGCGCGAGATGGACATCCTGCTCTCGGCCGGCGAGCGCATCTCCATGTCCCTGCTGGCGATGGCGATCCACGCCGAGGGCGTCGAGGCCCGCTCCTACACCGGCTCCCAGGCCGGCATGCTGACGGACACCTCGTACGGCCGGGCCCGGATCGTCAAGGTCAACCCCCACCGCGTGCAGGAGGCCCTCGACGCCGGCCGCGTGGCCATCGTGGCCGGGTTCCAGGGCATGAGCCCCGAGTCCAAGGACATCACCACCATGGGCCGCGGCGGCTCGGACACCACCGCCGTCGCCCTCGCCGCCGCGCTCGGCGCGGACGTGTGCGAGATCTACACGGACGTGGACGGCGTCTACTCGGCGGACCCGCGCGTCGTACCGACCGCCCGCAAGCTCACCGAGCTCTCCTCCGAGGAGACCCTCGAGATGGCGGCCTCCGGATCCAAGGTGCTGCACCTGCGCTCCGTGGAGTACGCGCGCCGCTTCGGCGTGCCGCTGCACGTGCGCTCCTCCTTCTCCGACCATGAGGGCACCTGGATCATGCCCGACCCGAACGACACCATCACCCTTCAGGAAGGCGCTCCCATGGAACAGCCCATCGTCTCCGGCGTCGCCCACGACCGCTCCGAGGGCAAGGTCACGATCGTCGGCGTCCCCGACGTGCCCGGCAAGGCCGCCGAGATCTTCCGCGTGATCGCCGTGTCCAACGTGAACATCGACATGATCGTGCAGAACATCTCCCGCGAGGGCTCGGGTCGCACGGACATCTCCTTCACCCTGCCGATCGTGGAGGGCAAGGACGCCATGGCCGCCCTGCGCGCCGCCCAGGACCGGATCGGCTTCCAGGACATCGTCTCGGACCCGGAGATCGGCAAGCTCTCGCTGATCGGCGCGGGCATGCGCTCCAACCCGGGCGTCTCCGCCACCTTCTTCAAGGCCCTCGCCGACGCCGGCGTGAACGTGGACCTCATCTCCACCTCGGAGATCCGCATCTCCGTGGTCACCGCCGAGAGCAAGCTCGACGACGCCGTCCGCGCCGTGCACGCCGCCTTCGGCCTCGACGCCGAGGAGGAGGCCACGGTCTACGGCGGCACCGGCCGCTGACGCCGCACCCGCCGCTGCCCCACCGCCCGGGCGACTTTTGAACGTGAAATGGGGCGAATGGACGCTTTCGAACGTGAGATAGGGCCTATCCCACGTTCGAAAGCGAGGGGGCGGGGCGCTTCCACCCTCCCCCGCCCACCACGACGCCGGCCCCGCACCTTCAGCGTGAAGGTGCGGGGCCGGCGTCGTGCGGGGGTCCCTCCCGTTCCGTCAGCGAGGACGGAGGGGGTGGGCGGTCACGGGACCTGGACGGTCACGTCGGTCGTGATGCCCGCGTCCCAGGTGACGAGTCCCTTCCAAGTGCCCGAGGTCAGGCCGGACCAGGAGAGGGTCGCCTCGGTGGCCTTGCCCGAGGTCACGGGGACCGGGTTCGGGGAGACGGTGAGGTTGCCGGCGTCCTCGCGCAGCTTCAGCGTCTCGAGGGTGCCGGTGTCCTTGCCGCCGTTGGCCGCGTACAGGTGGCCGACCACGGTGTAGGCGCCCGGGACGGGGTTCGCGATCGTCAGCGTCTCGGACTCGTCCGCGGTCGCCCGGGAGAGCTGCTTGCCCTCGGGGGTGATCACGTACAGGTCCCAGTCGGCGCCGGCGGCGCCCGCGTTGATCGAGGCCACCAGGGACTTGGTGCCCTCCTCCACGGTCACCGTGGACACGGCCAGTGCGCTGGACTCGAGCGAGTTGCTCGCGATGGCGGCGGCCACGGTGGAGTCCACCTTGCCCAGGCCCAGGACCTGCGGGGTCAGCTCACCGGTCACGCCGGGGGTGATCTCCACGTCGGCGGAGCCGGTGGCGCCGGAGCCCTCGACGGCGGAGGTGACGGTCGCGGACTTCGCCTTGACGGTGACCGGGGAGGTCACCTCCGGGACGGCCTTGCCCTTGGCGGTGGTCCAGGACATGGAGCCGTGGGTCCAGGTGTTCACCGCGGCGTCGGTGCGGGTGACGGTCAGCTCGACGTCGGCGGACTGGCCGGCCTTCAGGTCCAGCACGGCCGGGGAGGCGGTCACCTCGAAGCCGGGCACGTTCGCAGAGAACCGCCAGCGGCCGTTCTCCAGGGCGGTCACGGTGCGGGTCACGGTGGCCGAGCCGACGACGTCGGGGATCGCCAGGGACGGGACGTTCACGTCACGGCCGGCGATGTCGCCGCGCAGCAGCGCGTCCCACTGCTCCTTGCCGGAGTCGTAGACCAGGCCCGGACGGGCGGCGGCGGCCGGATCGGCGGAGCCGGCACCCGTGGCGAAGTTGTCCGTGTTCACGGTGCCGTCGGCGTTGTACACGTCGCCGGCGGTGGTCATGAGGGCGGACTTCACGGCCATCGGGGACCAGGCCGGGTACTTGCCGATCAGCAGCGTGGCCATGCCGGCCAGGTTCGGCGAGGCCATGGACGTGCCGGACATCAGGCCGAACGTGTTGCCGTGGTAGTCGGGGTCCAGCGGGGAGACGCCGGCGATCACGTTCACACCGGGGGCGGCGAGGTCGGGCTTCAGGAGCTCCTGGTTCACGGCGTTGGCCGGGCCGCGGGAGGAGAAGCCGGCGATCTGGGGCAGCGGGTCCTCCGGCAGGCCGGTGGTGTCGCCCGGGACGACCGTGGCGGTGAGGTCGGAGGACTTCACCTTCTCGATCACGCCGTTGTCGTTCATGTGCACGGTCGGCACCGCGTGGATGTCCGCGTCCAGCGAGCCGGACGGGGTGTTCACGAGGATCATGCCGACGCCGCCGGCCTCCTCCACCACCTGCGACTTCTCGGTGCGGGCGTTCCCGCCGCGCTCGCAGAGCACGATCTTGTCGGCGGCCTCCTCGGTGAGTCCGCCGGGCAGGCAGAGACGCGCGGCCTCGGCGTCGCCGGCGGCGACCTCGGACGCGTGGATGACCTCGGCCGGGCCCACGCCGGTGCGGGCCGAGGAGGCGCCCCGGAGCTGCGTGCCGTCGGAGAACTGCACGGTGGCGGTGAGCTCGTTGGAGAACGTCTCCGCGGCCACGGTGGTCAGCCACGGGGAGCCGTGGTTCACGGTGTTCGGGCCGGGGCCGGAGTTGCCGCCGGAGGCGGCCACGAAGATGCCGGCCTCGGCGGCGGACTTGAAGGCCATGGCCACCGGGTCCACGATCGAGGTGTTGGAGCCGGAGATCGAGTAGTTCAGCACGTCCACGTTGTTCTCGATGGCCTGCTCGACGGCGGCCACGGAGGCGGAGGTGTAGCAGCCGCCGGTGTCCGGGTCGGTGTCCTCCCAGCAGATCTTGTAGGAGATCAGGTGGGCGGCCGGGGCCACGCCCGCGCCCTCGCCGAAGGAGTCGTCGTCGATGGTCTGCTCCACCCCGGTGTTGCCGAGGATGGTGGTGGCCACGTGGGTGCCGTGGGAGAACACGCCCAGCGGGGAGATGCGCTCCTCCGGGGCCCGCTCGTCCACCGGGACGAAGCGCTCGAAGTCCTCCGAGAAGGCGTAGGCGCCGATCAGCTTGGAGTCGCACGACGACGCCGGGAAGTCCGGGCCGGTCTCGCACTCGGCCGTGGCGGTGGTGCCGTCCGCCTTGAGCACGGCGATCTGGCCGTCCGCGGTGCGGTACGGCACGCCGACCTTGGCCTTGCCCTTGAGCGGCTGGACGGGCTGACCGTCGATGAACGGGTTGTCCGGGTGGATGCCGGAGTCGATGACGCCGACCACCACGCCCTTGCCCGCGTTCTCGGCCTTGCCGTACACGGACTTCCAGGTGCCCTTCTTGCCGGGCAGGCCGAGGAACTCGGTGGAGCTGTAGTCCGGGGCCACCTGCTCGTCCGGTGCGACGCCGAGCACGGCCGGGTCCTTCGCGATCGCCTGGGCCTCCTCGGCGGTCAGCTCGGCGACGAACGCGTTCACGGCGCGCTGGAAGGAGATCTCGGCCTTGGCGCCGTGGGCCTTCGCGACCTTCGCCTGCTGGCGCTGGAGCTTGGCCTCGTAGTTCTTCACGCGCGGGTGCGAGGGGTCGAACTTCGCCTTCGGGGCGGCGCCCGGAACGGCGCCGGCCTCGGGGGCGGTCACCGACGGCTGGTCCTTCAGGACCACGAAGTAGCGGCCGTCCTCGAACTGCTGCTGGACCTGCACCTCGCCCTGCGGGCTGGAGACGGTGCTGCCGTCGGGCAGTTCGACGGCGGTGGCCGACACCGCGAACGCGGGAGCGGCCACGAGGCTCGCGCCGGCGACGGCCGCGGCCAGGGCCCGACGGCGTCGGGCAGGGGTGGGGTTCTGAGGCATTGCCTCCGCCTTTCTCATCAAGGTCCGCCCAGCTCTCACCCGTGGCACGCCGGCGGGGATGACGCCGGGGGACGGGGAGATCGGCGCCCATGTGATGGGCACCACAGCGAGACATGTGCAATCTACCGTCCGGTAGGGCGTTTGACCAGATCTTTGCCAGGCAACGTCCAGGACCGTCGAATAAGGACCGCCGGAGCACACTCCCCGCGTCGGCGTCGCGGACCCGTTCGCTCCCGAGGAGCGCCACGGGGGAGGATGGTGGGGCCATGCCCGAGCCACGCACCGCCCCCACGCCCGCCGAGACCCCGCCGACCGCCGTCGTCGCCCTGCCCGCCGACGTGTGGCGGGCCCACGCGCGGGCGCACCGCGAGCGCATCGCCCGACGCACGGACCCGCTGGTGGCCCTGCGGATGCGGGGCGAGAAGCACCCGGTGCAGGACTTCCTCTTCGGCTACTACACGCACTCCCCCGCCGCACTGCAGCGCTGGCACCCCGGGCCCGGGGTCCTCCTCGCGGACGACGACGGCGCCGCGGCCCGCGCCGAGGCGGCCGAGCTGGGCGCGACCCCACGGGGCGAGTGGAAGCACTACCGGCGCGTCGAGGCCGCTGAGGTGGCGGGCGCCGTCGTCGACGGCCGCCCGGTGGGCGGCTGGCTGGTGGACGTGGCGGCGGTGCTCGCCGACCGCGCGTCAGGGGTGGCGTTCACGCGGGAACTGCTCGCGCGCACGGCGGAGCGGGCGCCGCGCCTGGGCTGCTTCGGGCTGCACGAGTGGGCGATGGCGTACCGCTCGGACGTGCACGGGGTGCGGCACTCCCAGCTGCCGCTGCGGCTCGGGGCCGAGGGGACGGACGCGGTGGTGGAGGGCTCGCGGATCCGGTGCACGCACTTCGACGCGTTCCGGTTCTTCGCGCCCGAGGCCCGCGACCGCAACGAGGGCGACGACGGCGTCCTGCCCACGCGCGCCGGGATGCGGGAGATGGAGCAGCCCGGCTGCCTGCACGCGGGGATGGACCTGTACAAGTGGTCGTACAAGCTGGTGCCGGTGGTCGACTCGGACCTGCTCGCGGACTGCTTCGACCTCGCGTGGGACATCCGCCGGCTGGACATGGAGGCCTCGCCGTACGACCTGACCGGAGTGGACGACCTCTCCGACGGGCGCGGCGGCTACGCGGCCGTGCGGATCGAGGAGCCGGCCGGGCGTGCCGAGTACGCGCGGCGACAGCGCGAGTTCGCCGCGCGGGGCCAGTCGCTGCGGGTGCGGCTGCTGGCGGTGCTGGACGCGGCCGCGGGGGCGGCCCCCGGGGCCCGGCCGGACACGGAGTGGACGTCCAGCGCGCGTCCATGATTACGATGGCTTCCACACAGGCTGTGAGGCGCATCACTCGCGTCATCCGGTGACCGCCCCGGCCCTCTCCGCACCGAACGACTCGAGGACCTGACGTGACCAGAACCGTTCCAGCTCGCCGCCGCACCACGCTCGCCGCCGCCGTCGCGGCCGTCTCGCTCGCCGTCACGGCCGCCGCCCCCGCGCTCTCCGCGCCCGGCAACGGCAACGGCAACGGCAACGGCAACGGGTCCGCATCGCAGGGTCAGGCCCGCTCCAACGACCTCTCCGCCACGCGCGGCAACAAGGTCAACGACGCCGCCGCGCTCGCGCCGCACCTCGTGGGCCAGACGCTGGACTGGGAGGCCTGCGACTTCGGCAGCGAGCGCCTCAACGCCCGGTTCAACGCGATCCCCGGCACCGCGTGCGCCGACGTCACGGTGCCGCGGGACTGGAAGAACCCCGAGGACGGCCACACCATCACCCTGCGCGTGGCCAAGACCGAGACCTCGAAGGGCAACCCGGAGCGCCAGGGCATCGCACTGGTGAACCCCGGCGGCCCGGGCGGCTCCGGCCTGCCCTGGGGCCCCGCCATGGCCGAGCGCGCCCCGGAGCTCGCCGAGCAGTACGACTTCATCGGCTTCGACCCCCGCGGCGTGGGCCAGTCCACCGCCCTGGAGTGCACCTACACGCCGAACCCCGAGCACGACGTGTGGCAGGACACGAAGGCCCAGGTCGACGCGTGCCTCGAGAACGAGCTCACCCCCTACATCACCACCGAGCAGACCGTGTACGACATGGACTTCATCCGCGCCGTCCTGGGCGAGGAGAAGACCTCCTACATCGGCTACTCGTACGGCACCTGGCTGGGCAGCTGGTACCAGCGCGTCTTCCCCCAGCACACGCACCGGTTCCTGCTGGACTCCGCCGTCGACATCTCCCGCGACGGGCTCCAGACCACCTGGGACCTGCAGCCGCGCTCCCGCGACCGCCAGTTCCAGGACGCGATGCTCCCCTACGTGGCCCGGCACGACGAGATCTTCGGCCTCGGGGACAACCCGATGCAGATCCGGCAGCGCTGGGAGGACGTGGGCGGCACCCGCACCCAGCTCGGCATGATCGTCGCCGGCTCGTTCCTGCTGCCGGCCATGTACGACACGTCCCAGTACCTCGACGCCGGGTCCGTCATCGCCGCCTACATCCGCATCATGGAGTCCGAGGCCGCGGCCACGGACCCCGCGGGGCAGCGCACCCAGATCGAGCGCATCCTGGCCGAGGCCCGTGCGTCGCTGCCGGCCGAGGAGCGCGACTCCTTCGACCGCTTCGCCGCCCGCGGCCTGGAGACCGTGGGCGAGCGCGAGCAGCTCGTCGCCGCCACCCAGGCCGGTGACGCCGTCACCTTCGAGGGCGCGTTCTCGGCGATCCGCTGCCAGGACGGCCAGTGGAACACCTCGCAGGGATACTGGACCTCGTGGGTGGACGACCTCGGCCGCAAGGCCCCGTGGATCGGTGTGCTGATGGGCCCGTCGGAGTGCATGTACTGGCCCGCCCAGACCTCCATGCCCGCCCAGCCCGGTGGCAAGGGCGCCCCGAACACCGTGATCGTGCAGTCCGAGCTGGACGCGGCGACCCCGTACGAGGGCGGCCACCGCGCCGCCGGCGTGCTGCGCAACACGTCCCTGATCTCCGTGGACAACGAGGGCACCCACGGCCTGTTCCCGTACCGCACCGAGTGCGTGGACGCGCCCATCCGTGACTACTTCCTGACCGGCGCCCAGCCGGCCGAGAAGTCGCTGTGCGACGCCGTCCCGCTGCCGCTCGAGACCCAGCCGGTCCAGGTGGCCGGGACCCCGACGCACAAGGGCGACATCAAGATCTCGATGCGCACCGACGCCGTGCGCGAGGCCAACCGGATCACCCACGACGCGATCGAGCGTCAGCTGATCGACTCCCGCGCGGTGACCCCGGACGTCGAGGCCTTCCTGGAGGACTGACGACCCGGTCACCCGGTACCCGGTCCGCCCCCACGGCCCGGCGACTCCCCCGCGGAGACGCCGGGCCGTCGTCATGCCCGGGGAGGCCCTGCAACGCTGGTTGGGTTGTCGCGGGTGCCGCCGCCCCACACCCCCGATAACTCAACCCGCGATGGGCAGCCGGAGGGGTGGCGTCGACGCCGAGGCCGATAGCCTCGCGCCATGATCCTGCACATCACCCTCCCGGAGGACTGGGCCGCCGCGCGTCGCACCGGCCGCTACACGGCGTCGACGCGCGGCGCCTCGATCGACGACGTCGGCTTCCTCCACGCCTCCGACGACGCCGCCCAGGTAGGAGTCGTCGGCGCGGCGATCTACCCGGACCGGCCCGACGCGTTCGTCGTCGGCCTGGACGAGGACGAACTGGCGGGGGCCGGCCTGCGGGTGCGGCGCGAGCCGGGAGACCCCTCCGATCCCCACTCGGCCGAGTTCCCGCACGTCTATCCGGGCGGGGCCGCCTCCGGGCACATCCCGTGCTCGATGCTCACCCCCGTGACCGACCCACGGGCGGACGCCCGCGTGCACCGCGAAGACTCGGCCGAGGCCGCTGCGCTGCTCGACGCCGGGTGGAGCGTGCGATCCCGCTCCTGGGGCGCGCGCCTCCACCTCGACGACGACGCCGACCTGGCGCCCTACCGTGGCCACATCGCGGCGGCCGAAGCGCGGGGAATCGAGGTGCGGAGACTGACCGCCGTCGACCTGCCTGCCCTGCGCGCCCTCGACGAGGAAGCGGCTCCCCGATTCCCGCACACCGACGGCTCCCGTCACGAGCCGCTGCCGGACGACCTCGAGGCCCGACTGTCCACCCCAGAGGGGCTCGCCGTGGGGGCCTTCGAGGGAGGCGTGCTCATCGGATTCACCCTGACGTTCCGCTCCCCTGCCCGGTGGGAGGTCGACCGCACCGCGGTCGCGGCCGAGCACGAGAACCGTGGCGTGGCGAAGGCCGTCAAGGCGGCGACCGTCCTGGCGACCCATGCCCGCGGTGGGCGCGAGTGGGGAACCGGCGGCGCCGAGTCCAACGCGGCGTCCCTGCGGATGAACGCGGCCCTCGGGTTCCGTCTCGAGCCTGCCTGGCTCGGGCTGACCCCGCCCACGACGTGGGAGGAGTTCGCGCGGGCCCCGGCGTCAAGCTCCCTTGACGACAAGGTCACTTGACTGTCAAGCTTGCTTCACAACGTCCGGTCGGACGGCCCCCACAGAGCCTCCGAGGCGGGCCGGGCCACCGGCCCAGGGCATCGACCACAGGAGGGCCCCATGACCACTAACCACTCCCGCCACACCACCGCCGCCGCGGACGGCCCGGGCACCCGGTACCCGGTCCGCCCCGACGGCCCGGCGACTCCCCCGCGGAGACGCCGGGCCGTCGTGGGGTCGGCTCAGCCGTCGAGGATGCAGAACTCGTTGCCCTCGGGGTCGGCGAGGACGGCCCAGCCGAGGTCGACGCGGCGGTCGTCGACCATCGCGGCGCCGAGGGCGAGCGCCCGCTCGATCTCGGCGTCGCGCGTCGAGCCGGCGGCCGCGCGCAGGTCCATGTGGGCGCGGTTCTTCACGCGCTTGGCGTCCGGGACGCGGAAGAAGAGGACGACCTGCCCGTCAGGGCCGACGAGTGAGCACTCGTCCGACCCCGGGCGGTAGAGGTGAGGCTCGTCGACCTCCCAGCCGAGCAGCGCGCGCCAGAACTCGGCGATGGCGTGGGGGTCCAGCGCGTCCCACGTGGTGTGAGAGAGACGGAGGGACATGGCGGCTCCTCAGGAACGGGCCGGGGCGGGCGGGGACGACTCCACGCGAGCCAAGGGCGCGGCACCCCGGGCAAGGCGGGTTGACTTGTCACGGGTATTCACCGCCCAGACCCGCGACAAGTCAACCCGCGTTGGCCGGACGGGCGGACGGACGGCGGAGGGCCGGGTCACCCGCGGATGTGTCGCATCACGAGCCGCGGGATCGCGCTGCGCGGGCTGATGCTGCACCACGCGACGGGCTCGCCGTCCGAGTACCGACGACGCCGGGCGCAGGCTCCCCCGCAGCGAGCGCCCGCATGGTGTCCTCGCGGGGGTCGCCGGGCGCGTGCCTCTGCGGCGCTGAGAGCCGGGGGGACAGGCACCAGCAGTGCGTGGCGCGGCGGTTCGGGTTGACGACGTGCGCGAAGTCGTCGAAGCGGTCGGCGGTGAGCGGGTGCACCTCGAAGGCCATGCGGCCAGCATCGTGGGCGGCGGTGGAGGCGTCCACGGCGAGGCCCAGCTCCGCCGCCGCCCTGTCGGGCCACCGTCAAGCAGACTTGACGTCAAACTCTCTTTACTGTCAAGCTTGCTTCACACGACGGGGACAAACCCCGGCCCCGCCCCGGAGGGACCGCCATGGCCACCACGCCGCACACCACCACCGACCTCGCCCGCGACCGCCGCCCCCGCTGGGGCCGCTCCGCCCGTCTGGGCGGCGGGTCCGGGCGACTGATCCTCGTCAGCCTCGTGGCCGGCGTCGTCATCGCCCTGCTGATCGGGGCCGCGTCCTACGGTCTGGCCTCGAGCCAGGGCGACGCCGGTCCCCGCTTCCCGGCGGTCACGGGCGCGGTCATGGCGGCGTCGGCGCTCCCGGTCGGCGCAGCCCTCGCCTGGCTGTTCCTCGTGGACCGCACCACCCTGCGCGGCGCCGTCCGGGACACCGAGGAGACCATCGAAGGCCGGTGGCTCGAGAAGGCGCAGTCCGGCGCGTTCGGCGACCTGCTCGTGGTGCTGGGCCTGGGCACGTTCGTCGTCGCCCTGGCGGGGTGGCAGCCCAGCCTCCCCCTCGTGGGCGCCGGGCTGCTCCTCTTCGCGGGCGCCTCGGTGGCCGTCCGCTACGCGCTCCAGAAGCGCCGGGGCTGAGCCGTGGAGAACACCATCCCCGACGAGCGTGCCCGCCTCGG
Organism: Micrococcus luteus; assembly: GCF_022664405.1. Taxonomy (NCBI): domain Bacteria; kingdom Bacillati; phylum Actinomycetota; class Actinomycetes; order Micrococcales; family Micrococcaceae; genus Micrococcus; species Micrococcus luteus. Next base: position 32,855 of record NZ_JAKRLB010000008.1, read on the forward strand.
CTGGTCGCAGCAGCGGCTCGCCGACGAGCTCGGCGTCTCCCGGCAGACCGTCATCTCTCTCGAGAAGGGCCGCTACGACCCCTCGCTCCCGCTCGCCTTCCGCCTCGCGGCCGTGTTCGGGCGGCGGATCGAGGACCTGTTCACCCCGGACGGCAACGCGGGTTGAGTTGTCGCGGGTCCAGGCGCCCAGCACCCGTGACAAGTCAACCCGCGTTGGGCCCGGGGCGGCGTGGGGCGTGAGAGGCTGGGGTCATGGATCGAGAGCTGCACACCCCTCCGGAGCTGGAGGGCGTGGAATGGCACGACGACGCCCCGCGTCGACCCCGCCCGATCGTCACCCTGGTGGCGTGGATCGCCATCCTGGGCCTGGTCCTCAGCGTGGGCGCCGGGATCTTCTCCGCCTTCTGACGCGGCACCGCCGGCCGCCGTCCGACGCGCGGCCCCGGCCTCAGCGCACGTCGCCGTCCACGTAGCGCCAGATCCCGTCCTCACGGCGGAACCGGCTGACCTCATGGAGTCGGAACCGCCCCTCGGCCCCCGTGCCGACGGCCACGAACTCCACGGTCCCGGCGTCCTGGAACGGCCCGCCGTCCCGCACGTCCAGCACCGCCAGGCGGGTGAACCGCGGCGCCTGTTCCCCCGCGGCCGGCAGCAGCTCGGCCGCGGTGGGCCGGTGCTCGGGAGCCCAGGTCGCGGCGAGGTAGTCGGCCATCGCCTGCGCCTCTGCCGGCCCGGCCTCGCCCAGCCGCGCGAACGCCGTGTACCGGGAGCGCATGAGCGCCTCGGCGGTGGGCGCGGTCAGGGCGCCGTCCTGGGCGAAACGCGCGTGCAGGCGACCGCAGCACGCCGCGAGCCCGGCTCCGGACCCGCAGGGGCAGGGCTCGGGGCGGGTCACCGGCGCGGGCGTCCGGTCGCGCGACGCCGGGCGGACCGGGCCTTGATGCGGCGCACTCCCGTCAGCACGACGCCGGCCGCCGCGGCGAGCAGCGCGGGGCCGAGCGGGCTGATCGGCCGACGTCGACCGAGCGGGGACACACGGGTCTGCTGAGGTCTCATGCCGCCAGGCTACGCCGGGCCGGCTGCCGCGTGCCGCCCCCATCACACCCACGATCCCGCGTCCAGGCGGCCGAGTAGACTGGACGGGCAAGCACGCGGAGCGCCCCGGGCCGGGCGTGAGACGGCATCTACACCGTCCTGCTCCGCGGCATCGTCCCGCACCCAGGAGCGTGTTCATGCCCATCATCGTCGTCGACGTCATGCCCAAGCCCGAGATCCTCGATCCGCAGGGCAAGGCGATCAACGGGGCCCTGCCCCGCCTCGGCTTCACCGAGTTCAGCCAGGTCCGCCAGGGCAAGCGCTTCGAGCTCACCGTGGAGGGCGAGGTCACCGACGAGATCCTCGCCCAGGCGCGCACGGCCGCCGAGGAGATGCTGTCCAACCCCGTCATCGAGGACGTCGTGAACGTGGCCGTCCTGGACGAGGCCGAGGGCGCCCGATGACCGAGCTCCCCCTCATCGGCGACTACTCGACGCCGGCGACGCCGCTCAGCGGCGCGCGCATCGGCGTCATCACCTTCCCCGGCACCCTGGACGACGTGGACGCGCTGCGCGCCGTCCGCCTCGCCGGCGCCGAGCCCGTCTCCCTGTGGCACGCCGACGCGGACCCGCAGCGGACGCTCGCCGGCGTGGACGCCGTCGTGATCCCGGGCGGCTTCTCCTACGGCGACTACCTGCGCGCCGGCGCGATCGCGCGCTTCGCCCCCATGATGGACGCGGTGGCGACGGCGGCCGGCGGCCCCGAGGGCGAGGCGGACGGCCTGCCGGTGCTCGGCATCTGCAACGGCTTCCAGATCCTCACCGAGTCACACCTGCTGCCGGGCTCGATGATCAAGAACGACCACCTGCACTTCATCTGCCGCGACCAGGAGCTGGTCGTGGAGAGCGCGGACACCGTGTGGACCCGCGACTTCGAGCAGGGCCAGACCATCACCGTGCCCCTGAAGAACCAGGACGGCCAGTACGTGGCGGACGAGACGACCCTCGACGCCCTCGAGGCCGAGGGCCGCGTGGTGTTCCGCTATCAGGGCTGGAACCCGAACGGCTCGCGCCGGGACATCGCGGGCATCGCGAACCCGGCCGGCAACGTCGTCGGCCTGATGCCGCACCCGGAGCACGCCGTGGAGCCGGGCTTCGGCCCGGACACCGCCGCCGGCCCCCGCTCCGGCGTGGACGGCCTCGGCTTCTTCACCTCCGTCCTGACCACCCTCGCCAGCCGTGGAGGCCATGCATGAGCCAGCAGTTCAACATCGAGACGGTCGCGGACGCCCAGGCGACGCCGGACGTCGAGCAGCCCTGGGCCGAGCTGGGCCTGAAGGAGAACGAGTACGCCGAGATCAAGAAGATCCTCGGCCGCCGCCCCACCGCGGCCGAGCTGGCCATGTACTCGGTCATGTGGTCCGAGCACTGCTCGTACAAGTCCTCGAAGGTGCACCTGCGCCAGTTCGGCGAGAAGCTCACCGATGAGATGAAGCAGCACATGATGGTGGGCATCGGCGAGAACGCCGGTGTGACCGACCTCGGTGACGGCTGGGCCGTGACGTTCAAGGTCGAGTCCCACAACTCGCCCTCCTACGTGGAGCCCTATCAGGGCGCGGCCACGGGCATCGGCGGCATCGTGCGCGACATCATCTCCATGGGCGCCCGCCCGGTGGCCGTGATGGACCCGCTGCGCTTCGGCGCGATTGACCACCCGGACACCGCCCGCGTGTTCCACGGCGTGGTGGCCGGCATCGGCGGCTACGGCAACTCCCTGGGCCTGCCGAACATCGGCGGCGAGACCCGCTTCGACCCGATCTACCAGGGCAACCCGCTCGTCAACGCCCTCGCCGTGGGCGTGCTCAAGCACGAGGACCTGCGCCTGGCCAACGCCTCCGGCGTGGGCAACAAGGTGGTCCTGTTCGGTGCCCGCACCGGCGGTGACGGCATCGGCGGCGCCTCCGTGCTGGCCTCCGAGTCCTTCGACGGCGACGGCAAGCCCGCCAAGCGCCCCTCGGTGCAGGTCGGTGACCCCTTCTCCGAGAAGGTGCTCATCGAGTGCTGCCTCGAGCTGTTCCGCGACTCCCTCGTCGAGGGCATCCAGGACCTCGGCGCCGCCGGCATCTCCTGCGCCACCTCCGAGCTCGCGTCCAACGGCGAGGGCGGCATGCGCGTGGAGCTGACGGACGTGCTGCTGCGCGACTCCACGCTGACCCCGGGCGAGATCCTCATGTCCGAGTCGCAGGAGCGCATGATGGCCGTGGTGACGCCGGAGAACGTCGCCGCGTTCGAGGCCGTCATGGCCACGTGGGACGTCGAGTACTCGTGGCTGGGCGAGGTCACCGGTGACGGCCGCCTGATCATCACCTGGGACGGCGAGGTCATCGTCGACGTGGACCCGCGCACCGTGGCCCACGACGGCCCGGTCTACGAGCGCCCGTACGCGCGTCCGGCCTGGCAGGACGAGCTCCAGGCGGACACGTTCCGCTCCTCCGAGGCCGGTCAGCACCTGCCCGCCACGGGCGAGGAGCTGCGCGCCGCCGTCGTGGAGCTGATGAGCTCCCCGAACCTGGCGGACACCTCCTGGATCACCCGCCAGTACGACCGCTACGTCCGCGGCAACACCGCCCTGGCGGCCCCGGACGACGCGGGCGTGGTGCGCGTGGACGAGGAGACCGGCATGGGCGTGGCCCTGGCCACGGACTGCAACGACCGGTTCACCTACCTGGACCCGTACACGGGCGCGCAGGCCTCCCTGGCGGAGGCGTACCGCAACGTCACCACCGCCGGGGCCGTGCCCCTGGCCGTCTCCGACTGCCTGAACTTCGGCTCCCCCGAGGACCCGGACGTGATGTGGCAGTTCGCGGAGGCCGTGCGCGGCCTGGCGGACGGCTGCCAGACCCTCGGCATCCCGGTGACCGGCGGCAACGTGTCCCTGTACAACCAGACGGGCAGCACCCCGATCCACCCCACCCCCACGGTGGCGGTGCTCGGCCAGCTCGACGACGTCCTGCGCCGCACCCCGTCCGGCTTCGCCCCGGACGCGGACGGCCAGGCGATCTACCTGCTGGGCGAGACCGGGGACGAGCTGGACGGCTCCGAGTTCGCGCGCCTGCGCGGCCACCTCGGCGGCCTGCCCCCGAAGGTCGACCTGAAGAAGGAGCGCCTGCTCGGCGAGCTGCTGGTCAACATGTCCCGGGACGGCATGATCGACGCCGCCCACGACGTCTCCGGCGGCGGCCTCGCGGCCACCCTGTCCGAGATGGTGCTGCGCTTCGGCGTGGGCGCCCGCGTGGTGCTGGACGAGGTGCTGCGCCGCGACGGCGTGGACCTGTTCACCGCGCTGTTCTCGGAGACGCAGGCGCGCGCCGTCGTGGCCGTGCCCCGCACCGAGGAGGTCCGGTTCACGGACATGACCACGGCCCGCGGCTACGCGGCCGTGCGCATCGGCGTGGTGGACGCCGACTCCGCGGCCCTCGAGGTCCAGGACGCCTTCACCCTGCCGATCGCGGAGCTGCGCGAGGCCTGGGAGGCCACCCTGCCGAAGCACTTCGGCTGAGCCTGGGACAGAAGCGACGAGCCCTGCGCAGTGGTGCCTATCCAGTACCGATAGGCCCCACTGCGCAGGGCTCGTCGTATCTCAGGGCTCGTCAGGTGGTCCGGTGCATCTCACCGACCCACAGGGAGAGCGTCGAGTGGGACGGGTCGCCGTCGAAGTGCTCATGCGAGACGTCCAGCACGGGGTAGGACGCCAGGTCGACGCCCTCCGGGACGGTCAGCGTCGTGTCCTGGCGGGTCACCGTGCCCAGCGAGATCATGCGGCTGGCGGCATCGTCGCGGATCCAGACCTCCAGGTAGCCGTCCTCGGGGGCGGGCACCTGGGGCACATGCACGGCCAGTTGCATCTCCCCGTCGGCGGCACGCGTCATCTCGGCGCGGGCCGGCGATCCGTCGGTGGTCACGGACGCCATGACGGCGGTGCCGATGAGGTCGTCGCCGCCGCCCGGCTCACCCCCCTGGCCGGGAGCGTCCGTCCCGCGCGTCGGCGGCGCGGGCGACGTCGTCGCGGGCTTCCCGGCCTCCGGGGCCCCGCCCTGCCAGGGGCCGCCGCCCAGGGCGGCACCCACGGCCCCGCCGCCGATGACGAGCCCGGCGGCCGCCGCCGCGGCGACCGGCCACCAGCGGCCGCGGGCAGCGGACGGACCCGAGCCGATCGGACGGACGGGCGCGACGCCGTCGGGCGCGACATCCTCGCCCGTGGCCTCCCCCTGCAGTGGCCCGTCGTGAGCCACGGCCTCCGTCTCGGGTCCCAGCTCAGCGGCGATCCGCCCCCACAGGTGCGGCGGCGGGTCGGCCAGGTCCGGGGCGGGGCCGTCGAGGGCGGCCAGCACACGCAGGATGGCCTCCAGCTCGGCCGCGTCCTCCGGATGGAGCGACGCCGCGACGTCGGCGGGCGCGGCGAGCGGGCCGCCGTCGCCGCGCACGCGCTCGTGCAGCCGGACGGCGAGGTCGGAGATCTCCTCCGCGGGCTGTCGGCCGCGGGGATGCTCACGCTCGGGCATCGGCGGCCTCCAGACGGCTTCTCAGTGCGGCCAGGCCGCGGTGGATGTGGGAACGGACAGTGCCGAGCGGCATGTCGAGGCGCTCGGCGATCTGCTGGTGCGCCAGGTCCTCCAGGAAGGCGAGGCGCAGCACCTCGTCCTGGGGCGGACCCAACAGAGCGAGGGCGTCATGCACGACGACGGCGGCCACCACGGTGTCGCTGACCGCGTCCTCCGCGCCCTCGGCGCGGGGGAGGTGGACGACCTCCGCCTCCATCTTCCGCGCCTCACGAGCACGGCCGGCGAACATGTCGGCGATGACGCGACGGGTGATGCCCGTCAGCCACCCGCCGAGCGGCCGGGCGGGATCGTAGGTGTCCCGCGAGCGCCACGCCCGCGTGAACACCTGCTGGGCGGCGTCCTCGGCGTCCTCCCGGCTGCGCAGCGCGGCGAGACACAGGGAGAAGACCAGGCGACCGTGGCGCTCGTACGCCTCGCGCACGGCGACGGCCTCCCCCGCGGCGAAGCGGCGGTCGAGCCCGTCGTCCTCAAACATGGGACTCCTCTCCCGCGGTGTGCTGCGTCGGCGCGGCGCGGCCCGATTCAGGCCAGACCTTCCGACAGGCTACCGGTCAGCCCTCGACGGGAGTGGCGATGGTCACGATGTTCTCCGTGTAGTCCCGCTCGTCCGGCAGCCATTCGCCGCCGCAGGTGATGAGGACGAGCTCGGCGGCGCCGTCCCGGCGGAAGTACGGGGACAGGTCCAGCTCGCCCTTCCCCAGACTCTGGGTGGAGGCCACCCGATAGCGCCGGGCGGTCCCCGCCGCATCCGTGACGGTGACCTCGTCGCCGACCGCGGCCTGCCGCAGCCCGTAGAGGGCCCCCACGGGATTGCGCGGTGAACCCGAATGGGAGGCGATCACCGCCGTCCCCTCAGGATCCCCGGGGGCCGAGCCGTGGCGGTACCAGCCGCCGACGGAGCTGTCGTCGGGCAGCTCCATCGCCCCGTCTTCCGTGACCCCGACCGAGACCACGCTCAGCGTGGCCCCGATGGCCGGATAGTCCACGCGCACGGGGATCCTGGCGTCGTCCGATGGGCTCTGGGTGGCGCGCCGGACGGCGATCCCCGACGGCGGCGTCCGCCCGGGGGCGGCCGGAGCCGCGGAGGGGGTTGCGGCCGGTGGGGTTCCCGTCCCCGCCGCGGGGCCCGGCGTCATCGCGACGACGGAGCCCCGCCCCTGCTCGGACGGGAGGGAGGAGACCGCCGCCGACGGCGCGCAGCCGGTGAGGACGACGGCGGCGAGGGCGAGGACCGCCGGCACACGGCCGACGGTCCCCATCTCCGGGCGGGACGGACCCCGCCCGCAGGACTCATCACGCACGGGCCGCCCGGCGGCGGGCCATGAGGACGGCGCCGGCGACCAGGGCGGCCGCACCGGCGCCGACGGCGGCCAGCATCCCGGTGGAGTCCTGGGCGGGGGCGACGTCGATGCCCGCGGGGACGGAGCCCGGCGCGCTGTGGTCGGCGGCGACCTCCTGGGTGGCCAGCGCGAGGGTGCCGTCGGCGGCGGAGCCCCAGGCGTAGGCGATCGTGGTGACGCCGTCCTTGACCTCGACGTCGGCGGGGCCGATCACGGGGTCGGTGGTGCCGGCCACGGACACGGCGGCGGAGACGGTGCCGGCGGGCACCTCGAGGGAGGCCTCGTCCGGGTTCTCCAGGCCGGGCACGACGACGTCCTCGCCGGCCCAGACGTCCACGGCCGGGGCGGCGGCGATGTGACGCACGGTGAGGCGGCCCTCGCCGGCGGCGACGGCGCTCGTGTCGTTCTCGAACGCGGTCACCGTGGGCGTGCCGGCGGCGTCGAGGTGGGCGGCGGCGGTGTAGTCGCCGCCGTCGGCGAGGGTGAGGGTGACGGGACCGAGGATCGGGGCGGAGTCATCCATGGCGTCCGCGGCGGTGATGGCGACCTCGTAGTCGCCGGCGGCGAGCTCCAGGGGACCGGCGAGGTCGCCGGGCTCGAAGTCGTCCAGGGTGAGGGCACCGTTGACGTAGACGTCCACGGGGGTCGCGGGCACGGCGTGCAGCACGGAGAGCTCGGCGCCGGACGGGGCGTCCATGGCGGCGGCGGACAGGGGGGCGAGGACGGCGATGCCGAGGGCGGTGGTGACGGCGGCCGGGAGGGACTTGCGCATGGTGTCGTTCCTGTTCGTCGAGGGTCCTGCGGGGCGAGGCGCCGACTGCGCTCACACCAGGACTACCGACGCCGCGACCGATCCGTTGCAGAGGATTTTCCTCCCCCTCCGATCACGCGCCCTGCGCAGTGGGGCTCGTCGTGTTTCGGGGGCTCGTCAGAATTGAAGAAGGTCCGCCCCTGGGGCGGATGTGCCTCCCAGGCCCGCCCCGTGGATTCATCGTGTACACACCCCTCCCGCGAGCCTCCTCGCCCCGCGGCCTGGGCGCCGTCGAGGGGCTCGACCGGGAAGAGGCCCTCCTCACCGGCGAGAACGACCCCGTCCCGACGCACGCGGGAGACGCCGTGCTCTCGGGCTCGGCCGTCGTCGCGGGCACGGGAGTGGTGCTCGCCATCGTCGTGGCCGTGCGCCTCAGTCGTTGACGCGGCGGGCTCCGATGACCAGAGTGATCCCAGGACAGCGCGCCAGCGCGCCGCCCGGCCCGTCCAAGAGGGTCGGCGCGGTCCCGACACATGAAGGAGACCACCCATGCGCCTCATCACCCTGGGCCTCGGCGCCGCACTCGGCTACCTGCTCGGCTCCGCCGAGGGCCGCAAGAACCTCGAGAAGATGACCCAGAACGCCCAGAAGCTCTGGAACGACCCCAAGACCCAGGAGAAGGTCGGCCAGGTCCAGGAGACCGCCCAGCAGAAGTTCGCTGAGGTGAAGAAGTCCGATCCGGTGCAGAAGGCCACGACGAAGGTGGAGGATGCCATGCAGGGCAACGACAAGAAGAACGACGTCCGCGACGACCGCGTGACCGAGTCCAACAACGACAACATCACCTCGGCGGCCCGCCACGGTGCCGAGCCGGACACCATCTCGGACCCGTCCACCCCGCTGGGTGACGAGGGTCCGCTGACGCGCTGACCCGCGCAGACACGGCGGCCCGCCTCCCCGAGGGGAGGCGGGCCGCCGCCGTGGGCCGGGTCAGCCGTCCTGCTTCAGGACCTCGTCGGCCGGCGGGGCCTGCACCGGATCCACCCCGCCCATCTCGGAGAGGGTCACCACGGCCTTCGTGCCGGCGGACTCGGTCTCCACGGTGAGCAGGCGGCCGTCCTCCTTGGACACCGTGAACGCGGTCAGCTCCACGCCCTCCTGCGGGCCCGAGACGGGCTCGTCCAGCACGTAGCGGATCGCATCCTGACCGCTGCGGCGGATGCCGTCCGCGTCCGCCTCGACGTCGTCCAGGCCGCCCGACTCCGGCAGGGAGCCCAGCAGCGAGCTCACCATCGCGCCCATGCCGGTGGCGCTGGGATCGCTCTCGTACGGGGTGGCGGTCCAGCGCTCCACATAGGCGGGGCGGTCCTCACCGCTCGTGCCGGCGCGCTCCACCGTGAACCGGGAGTACGCGGTGCCGTCCACGATCCGGGACTCGTCCCGGGTGATCAGGCCGTCGTCCTGGTACACGGACACGTACCGCATGGACGAGCCGTCCACGGGACCGGAGATGTCCACCGAGTCCGGGACCGCGCGCCCGTTGCTCGGGGCCTCGGACCGCAGCTCGGTGACCATGCGGACGGAGTCGGCCTCCTCGAGCTGGGTGCGGGCGCGGTCCCAGGCGCCGGGGGCGTCGTCGCCCGAGGCGCAGCCGGTCAGCAGCAGGGCGGCCGCCCCGAGGGCGGCGAGGGACAGGCCGCGGCGGGTGCGGCGGGTCTGGGTCTGGCGCTGCCTCACTCGGCCACCTCCTCCGGCGCCTCGGCCGGCTCGATCTGGTTCCAGTCGCTCAGGGCGTACTGCTGGGTGGCCCGGCCGTCGTCGACGGTGAGCGCGACCAGCTCGCCGTCGTCGTCCACCGTGAAGGAGTGCACCCGGGTGGCGTCGCCGTCGGCCATCGCCGCGTCGGCGACCTCCTCGGGCACGGCGTAGCGGTAGGCCGTGCCGCCGTCCCAGTCGACCTCCTCGGCGCGCACCTCGGCGCCGTCGAGGGCGTCCGCCGCGGGGAAGCCCACCTGGTCGAGGAGGGACTTCAGGGGCGGCTCCTGCCCCTCACCGGCCGGGACACGGCGCCACTGCGGGTCGGAGTACATCATCTGGACGTCGTCCGGGACGTCGGACCCGTCCACGTCGACCCGGACGAACACGTCCTCGCCGACCTGGCGGGACTCCATGGTGATGTGCGAGTCCCGGCCGACCTGCATGACGCCCTTCGACTCGGCGTCGCCGCCGTCGAGCCGGCCGGCGATGTCCCAGCGGACCGAGTGCGGGCCCTGACGGCCGGTGGTGTAGGCGGTCTCGAGTCGGACGGTCTCGGCCTCGTCCAACTGGGTGCGGGCCTGATGCCAGGCCTCCCCCGCCGACTGCGGCTCGGATGCGCACCCGGCCAAGGCCAGGGCGCCCACGACGCCGAGCCCGGCCGCGCGGACGGCACGTCTGCGCTGCATGTTCTCCTCCTGGGGCTGCTGCCGGCCGAGGCAGGGCGCCGCGGCCACTGGCGTCACCCTACCGGCGGCGCAGGGCGAAGGATGCGCCGTGGTGGTTCTGCGGCAGGTGGTCGCCGCGGCCGAAGAGCTTGTGGCGCAGCGTGCCGTCCGTGTACGCGGTCTTGTAGCGACCGAGCTTCTGCAGCTCCGGCACCACGAACTCCACGACGTCCTCGAAGGTGCCCGGGGTGATGTGGTAGGCGAGGTTGAAGCCGTCCACGTCGGTCTCGTCGGCCCACTCGACGAGCTGGCGGGCCGCGGACTCGCCGCCGCCAACGATCACGGGGCCGAAGCCGCCGATGCCCACCCACTCGGCGAGCTTGCGCACGGTCCACTCCTCGTCCGTGCCGGAGGCCTTCTGGAAGGTCTCCACGGTGGACTGGATGGCGTTCGACTTCACGTCCCCGATCGGCTCGTCCAGGTCGTACTGGGACAGGTCGATGCCCATCCAGCCGGACATGAGCACGAGGCCGCCCAGCGGGTCCACGTACTGCGCCAGGTCGTCGTACGTGGCCCGCGCGTCCTCGTCGGTGGCCCCGGTGACGATCGTCTGCATCGCGAAGATCTTCACGTCGTACGGGTCACGGCCGGCGTCCACCAGGGCCTGGCGGATCTTCTTCACGGTGGCGGCCGCCAGCTCCTTCGTGGGGGAGTTGATGAACACGGCCTCGGCGTGCTTGCCGGCGAAGGCGCGGCCGCGCGTCGAGGCGCCGGCCTGGTAGATCACGGGGGTGCGCTGCACGGACGGCTCGGTGACGGCGTGGCCGGGGACCTTGAACCACTTGCCCTCGTGGGCGATGTCGTGGACCTTGGCCGGGTCCGCGAACACGCCGGACTCCTTGTCGTAGACGACGGCGTCGTCCTCCCACGAGCCCTCGAGGAGCTTGTAGACGACGTCGAGGTACTCGTCGGCGTGCTCGTAGCGCTCGTCGTGCTCCATCTGGTCGTCCTGGCCCATGTTCTGGGCGGCGGAGGGCAGGTAGCCGGTGACCACGTTCCAGCCCACGCGGCCGCCCGTGAGGTGGTCGAGCGTGGCGAGGCGGCGGGCGAACGGGTAGGGGTGCTCGTAGGCGGTGCCGGCGGTGACGCCGAAGCCGAGGTGCTCGGTGACCGCGGCCATCGCGGAGACGAGCAGGAACGGGTCGTTCACGGGGGTCTGCGCGCCGGTCCTGATGGCGGCCTCGGAGGTGCCGCCGTACACGGAGTACGGGCCGAGGACGTCGGCGATGAACAGGCCGTCGAACAGGCCCTTCTCCAGCGTCTGCGCCAGGTGCGTCCAGTAGCCCAGGGTGTTGTAGTCGCGGGCGTGGTCGTCGGGGTGACGCCAGAGCCCCGGGGACTGGTGGGCGACGCAGTTCATGTCGAATGCGTTGAAGAGGATCTCGCGGTGCTCGTCCGGGCGGGTGGGTGCTCCGGCCCCGGCGTTCTCGGCGGTGCTCATGGGTCTCCTTTCCAGGGCCGCCCGGTCGCAGGGGCGCGACCGGGCGGGCGACGGTTCCGCACCATGCAACGCCGACGCGGCCGGCGGTGGAAGTCGGTCCGGCCCAGGGGTTCATGACGGCCCCGCCGGGCTCGGCCACGCGTCCGGCGCCCGGTTCGTGACATGCCCTGACCGTGACGGAGGACACGCCCGCGGGTGGCGGCCCCGTTGCGGCCCAGCGGCACCCCAGCGCTGAGCCAGAGAAATCTGCTGCCTCCACCCTGCGGCGACGACCGAAACGTCTGGCTCGGCGCTGGCCTCGGCGCCGCCGGTGTGACGCCCGTGCGGCCCTCCGGCGTCGACAGCGGGGCAGACTCGCAGCCGACCGGGCCCGCGGTGGTTTGCTGGCATCCGCATCCGCCCGGCGCCGGCACCGACGACGAAGCGACGATGGGAGCCCTCCATGAGCGTGCACGCGCCTTCCCGTGCCACCGCCTCCACCCCGGCCCGGGACGAGGACCGTCACAGCCTCGACGTCGTCTTCCGCGGCGTCGGGCGCACGTTCCCCACCGCGGACGGACCACGCGTCGTCCTGCGCGACGTGGACCTGACCGTGGCGCCCGGCGAGGTGCTCGCCGTGATCGGTGCCTCCGGCTGCGGCAAGTCCACGCTGCTGCGCGCCGTGGCCGGCCTGGACCCGGACTTCGACGGAGAGCTGCTGATCGACGGCTCGCCCGTGCGCCCCTATGACGAACGCACCGCCGTCGGCTTCCAGGAGCCGCGCCTGCTGCCCTGGCGCACCCTGCGCCGCAACGTGGAACTCGGCCTGCCCCGGGGGCGGGGGCTGGACCGCGCCGCGGGCCGGGACCGCGTGCAGGAGCTGCTCGAGCTCGTGGGCCTCGCGCCCTTCGCGGAGCACCGCCCCCGGGAGGTCTCCGGCGGCATGGCCCAGCGGGCCTCGCTCGCCCGCGCCCTGGCGCGCCGCCCCGGCGTGCTGCTGCTCGATGAGCCCTTCGGCGCCCTCGACGCCCTGACCCGTCTGAAGATGCAGGACCTGCTGCTGGACGTGCACGCCGCCACCGGCACCACCGTCCTGCTCATCACCCACGACGTGGAGGAAGCCCTGCAGCTCGCCGACCGCGTGCTGCTGCTCGCCCGTGACGTCCCGGTACCCGACGGCGTGGCCCGCCCCGGAGCGACCGTGGGGCGGATCGTGGACGTGCCGGGGGCCCGCCCCCGCGACCGCGCGGACACCCGCCTGGCCCGGCTGCGCTCCGAGCTCCTCGAGGGCCTCGGCGTCGAGAGCCACGCCCGATGAGCGGCGCCGGCTCCACACGCCTGACCCGTCGCACGGCGCTCGGCCTGCTGGCCGCGTCCCTGCCCCTGGGCCTGAGCGGATGTGTCCTGCAGGGTGAGGCGGGGGCCGGCCCGGTGAATGACCGGGACACGCTGAGCATCGACTACGCCACCTACAACCCGCTCTCCCTCGTGATCCGCCACCAGGGATGGCTGGAGGAGACGCTCGCGCCCCGCGGCGTCCGGGTGAACTGGGTGTTCTCCGCCGGTTCCAACAAAGCCAACGAGCTCCTGCGCTCGAACTCCGTGGACATCGGGTCGACGGCCGGCTCGGCCGCGCTGCTGAACCGGGCCAACGGAGCGCCCACACGCATCGTGGGCATCGCCTCCCGACCGGAGTGGTCCGCGCTCATGGTCCCGCCCGGCTCGGACATCACGGACGTCGCCCAGCTCGCGGGCCGCACGGTGGCCGCCACGCGCGGGACGGATCCCTACTTCTTCGCCGTGCAGGCGCTCGAGGCCGCCGGGGTGGACCCGGCCGACGTCGAGATCCAGAACCTGCAGCACGCCGACGGCCGCGCCGCCCTCGCCGGCGGTTCGGTGGCCGCGTGGTCCGGGCTCGACCCCATCATGGCGAAGGCCGAGGCCGAGGGCGCCCGCTTCCTGTACCGCGACCTCGCCCTGAACACGTTCTCCGTCCTCAACGCCACGGAGTCCTTCCTCGAGGAGGACCCGGAGACCGCCCAGACCGTCCTGGACACGTACGAACGCGCCCGCGCCTGGGCGCTCGAGCACCCGGACGAGACCATCGGGATCCTGGCCGAGGCCGCGAAGATCTCTCCCGACGTCGCCCGCACCGTGATCCTCGAACGCACCAACGCGGACGTCAGCCCCGTGCCGGGCCAGGAGCTGCTCGACGCCCTGACGGGGGTCGGACGGATCCTGGTCGACACCGGGTCCGTCGACTACCAGCACCAGGTGGACGCCGCGCTGGCGAGCATCCTGGACACCCGTTTCGCCGAGGAGGCCACCCGATGAGCACCGCCCTGACCACCCCCGCCGCGACGACGGGCCTCGAGGCGCGCGAGCGGTCAGGTCACGACGACGGCGACACAGGGGCACGCCGACGGCCGCGGCCCCGGGTGCTGGACCGGCTCGGCGCCCGGGCGGTGGTGGGCCTGGCCGTGCCCGCTGTCCTCCTGGTGCTGTGGTGGGCGGTGACGGCCGCCGGGCTGCTCTCCGCGGTGCAGCTGCCCTCCCCCGGCGCGGTGCTGAGCGCCGGCGTCAACCTGCTGGAGCGGGGCGACCTGTGGCTGCACGTGGGGATCTCCACCCAGCGCGTGCTGCTGGGCTTCCTGCTCGGCGCCGCACTCGGGCTGGCCGTGGGGTCCGCGCTCGGGCTGTCCCGGTGGGCGGACGCGCTGTTCGCCCCGCTGATCGGGGCGCTGCGCGCGGTGCCCTCGCTGGCCTGGGTGCCGCTGCTGATCCTGTGGATGCAGATCGGCGAGGAGTCCAAGGTCACCCTCATCGCGATCGGCGCGTTCTTCCCGGTGTTCACCACCGTCTACGCCGCCCTGCGCCATGTGGACCCGCACCTGGTGGAGGCCGGTCGGGCCTTCGGCTACCACGGGCTGTCCCTGCTGCGGACGGTGCAGCTGCCCGCCGTGGTGCCGGCCGTGTTCTCCGGCCTGCGGCTGGCCCTGGCCCAGGCCTGGCTGTTCCTGGTGGCCGCGGAGCTGATCGCCTCCTCGATGGGCCTGGGCTTCCTGCTCACCGACTCGCAGAACAACGGACGCACGGACCGCCTGATCCTGGCGATCATCCTGCTCGCCGTGCTCGGCAAGCTCACCGACTGGCTGCTCGGCCTGCTGGAGCGCCGGGCCCTGCGCCGCTGGGCCTGAGCCCGGCACGTCCGGCCGCCCGGTCGTCGGGTCAGTCCCCCTCGGGGACCTCGCCGGCCGACGTGTAGGCGGTCGGCGGGGTGCCGTTCACGAGCCAGTCGCCGGCCATGCGCACCTTGAACGCCGCCGGGTCGTGGGTGGCGAGGGTGCGGGCGTTGCGCCAGTGCCGGTCGAGCCGCAGCGTGGCCGACGTCGCCGACGCGCCGAGCGTGTCGAAGATGCGGGTGCACACCTCGAGGACGGCCTCCGGCACCACGGCCTGGGCCCGGTACGCGGCCGCCATCGCCTCGGCGGACGCCGCCACGACGTCGGCCTCCGCCGGGCCGGCCCCGTCGGCGCCGTCCTGCCCCTCGTCGAGCAGCCGCCCGATCTCGCGCACCATCAGCTCGGCCGCGGCCTGCCGCCCGGCCAGCTGCCCCATGATCTCGAGGAGCTGGGGGTCGTCCTTGGGCAGCGCGGCCGTGCCGGTGTTGAAGGTGCGGCGCCGCTGCCGCAGCAGCTGCGTGCCCTCCGTGAGCGCCGCCCGGCCGATCCCGGCCTGCAGCGCCAGCAGGGTCGCCTCCATGAGCACGGGCACGGGCCCGTCCTGCCGCGGCACCTCGAGCAGCTCCTCGGCCGCGGCGTCGTCGAGCACCACGGACCCGGTGGCGGTCAGGCGCTGGCCGAAGCCGTCCCAGTCGTCCTTGATGCCCACGCGCGGCTGACGCACGCGCACGACGGCGACGGCCCGGTCCGGCTCGCGGACCGCGCCCCCGGCCCGCTTGGAGTTCCGGCGGGAGACGAGGTCCGCCCCCTCGATGCCCACGGTCGCGGCGGTCCACGTGGCGAAGGCCGAGCCGGTCGCGTAGTACTTCTGCCCCCGCACGACCCAGGTGCCGCCCTCGTCCCGGCTGGCCAGGGTGGCGGCACGGCCCGGCGCGGCCCCGCCGGCGCGTTCGGCCAGGGCGGAGCCGGCCCAGTCCCCGTCGACGATGTGCCGCAGCCACCGCTCCCGACGGGCGGGCGCCTGGTCCATGGCCGTGGCGATGAACACGAGGTGGGAGCGCCAGACGTGCGCGGTGTTCACGTCCCGGGCGGCCAGGTCCATGAGCAGGCGCAGCACGGTCTCGCTGCCGCCGCCCTCGCCGCCCGCGTCCTCGGGGACACCGACCTTGCCGAACCCGGCGGCCTGCAGCTCCCCGAGGGCGACGAACGGCAGGTGCCGGCCCGCCTCGCGGGCCCGCTCGCCGTGGGCGACGGAGTCGAAGGCGTCGGCGTACCGGGCGGCGAGGGTGGCGTAGGTGGTCATGGCCCTACTCTGACACGCGCGGGCGGGCCGGCGGCCGGGGCGACCCGGCCGTGGGACGGGATCCACACCGGCCGCCGTCGCCCTGGCCCGCGCCGGGCGCCCGCGGGGGTCCGGCGGGCCGAGCATGACCGCCGGTGACGACGGCGGGCGGGGCGCCGTCGTCGTCGTCCCTAGCCTGGTCGGACCCGCCGACCAGGAGGACCGCCGCCCATGACGCCCACCGAGGACCCCGCCCGCCCCGACCCGGCCGAGGAGGGCGCCTCCGGGGCCGTCCGCGGACCGAACGACGGCGTGCCCGCCGCGGCCCTCGCCACGCTGCCCGGCCCCCTCCCGCAGGCGCTCGTCGACGCCGCCGACCCGGACGTCCACCCCGGCCGCCCGGCGGACCGGCTGCACGGCGGGCGCGGCGACGGCCGCCCGGTGGCCGAGGCGGACCGGCTCGCGTTCTGGGAGGCGGCCGGCCGACGTCTGAGCTGGGAGCGACCCTTCACCCGGACGCGCTCCCTCACCGCCCCGGACCCGGCCGCCGAGCGCGGCCCGGAGATCCGCTGGTACGAGGACGGCACCCTGAACGTGGCCGTGAACTGCGTGGACCGCCACGTGGCGGCGGGGCGCGGGGAGAAGGTCGCCCTGTACTTCGAGGGCGAGCCCGGCGACCGCCGCGCCGTCACCTACGCACAGCTGCAGCGCGAGGTCGCCCAGGCCGCGAACGCCCTCGAGGAGCTGGGCATCGAGGCGGGCGACCGCGTCGTCGTGTACCTGCCCGTGCTCGTCGAGACGATCGTCATCACGCTGGCGTGCGCGCGGATCGGCGCCGTGCACTCGCTCGTGTTCGGCGGGTTCTCGGCGGAGGCGCTGCGGTTCCGCGTGGAGGACACGGGCGCCAAGCTGCTCGTCACCACCGACGGCCAGTTCCGCCGCGGCACCGCCGTCCCCGTGAAGGCCAACGCGGACGAGGCCGTGTCCGGGGACAACGCGATCGAGCACGTCCTCGTCCTGGACCGCACGGGCCACCGGGACATCCCGTGGACCGAGGGCCGGGACCTGTGGTGGCACGACGTCGTGGACCGCCAGCCGGACACCCACACCCCGCGCGCCTTCGACGCGGAGCACCCGCTGTTCATCATGTACACCTCCGGCACCACGGGACAGCCCAAGGGGCTCGTGCACACCTCCGGCGGGTACCTCGCCGCGGCCTCGTGGACACACGACTTCCTGTTCTCCCACCCGGACCCGGCACGGCGCGACGACGACGTCCACTGGTGCACCGCGGACCTGGCCTGGGTCACCGCGCACACCTACGAGATCTACGGTCCGCTCTCGAACGGGGTCACGCAGGTGATCTACGAGGGCGTGCCGAACGCCCCGCACCCGGGCCGGCACTTCGAGGTGATCGAGCGCTACCGGGTGACGAGCTACTACACGGCGCCCACCCTGATCCGCTCGCTCAAGGGCTGGCATCCGGACGGGATCCCGGCGCACGCGGACGGCGGTCCGGACCTGTCCTCGATCCGTCTGATCGGGACCGTGGGCGAGTCCGTGAACCCGGAGGCCTGGACGTGGGCCCGCACCCAGATCGGCCGGGACACCCCGGACCTGCCGATGGTGGACACGTGGTGGCAGTCCGAGACGGGCGCCACCGTGCTCTCCCCCCGCCCCACGGACACGGCCTTCAAGCCGGGCTGCGGCTCCCGGCCCCTACCGGGGGTGGACGTGGCCGTGGTCGACGACGACGGCGCCCCCACGCCCGAGGGCCTGCAGGGCCGGATCGTGGTCACCCGCACTTCGCCGGCGATGGCGCGGACCGTGTGGCGGAACCCGGCCCGCTACTTCCACTCGTACTGGGAGGACTACGCGGACCAGGGCGAGGCGGGCTGGTTCCTCGCCGGCGACGGCGCCAAGCGGGACGAGGACGGCGACGTCTGGATCCTCGGGCGCGTGGACGACGTCATCAACATCTCCGGGCACCGGCTGAGCACCATCGAGATCGAGTCCGCCCTCGTGGCGCACCCGGAGGTGATCGAGGCGGGGGTGTGCCCCGTGCCGCACGAGACCACCGGGCACGCCGCCGTCGCCTTCGTGGTGGCGCACGAGAGCTGGCTGGCCGGCGATGACGGCCCCGGCGCCTCCGCCGCCGACCGCGCCGAGGAGCTGCGGCGGCACGTGGGGCGGGTGATCGGGCCGGTGGCCAAGCCCGCCGAGGTGGTCTTCGTCCCCGACGTGCCCAAGACCCGCTCGGGCAAGATCATGCGGCGGCTGCTGACGCAGCTGCACCAGGGCACCGCGCTCGGGGACACCACGAGCCTGCAGAACGAGCCGTGCGTCGGGCAGATCGCCGAGGTGCTCCGGGCCGGCCGCCGCGCTCAGGACGCCGGCACCGGCGCCGTCCGCAGCGCCAGCTCGGCCAGCACCTGAGCGGCCCGCGGCACCACGGCGTCGTCGAACACGGCCTGCGGGGAGTGGTTGACCGGCGCCTCATCCGGGTCCACGCCCTCCGGGACCGCCCCGAGCAGGATGTAGGCGCCGGGCACCCGCTGGAGGACCTCGGAGAAGTCCTCGCTGCCGGGCTCGGGCTCGGGCAGCTCCCGGTAGGCGTCGGACCCGTAGAGGTCCTCCACGGTCCGGCGGACGAAGGCCACCGCGTCCGCGTCGTTGGCCGTCACCGGGAACGCGCAGTCCGTCCGGACCTGTGCGCTCATGCCGTGCGCCGCGGCGATCCCGTGCACCATGCGCTCCACGGCCGAGAGCAGCCGGGCGCGGGCGGGCGCGGAGAAGGTCCGCAGGGTGAGGGCGAGGGTGGCGCTGTCCGGGATGATGTTGGCTGCCGTGCCCGCGCTCAGGTGCCCGACGGTCGCGACCACCGGGTCGAAGGCGTCGAACTGCCGGGTGACCACGGACTGCAGCGCCAGCACCATCTCGGCGGCCACGGGCACCGGATCCTGGGCCAGGTGCGGCACCGAGCCGTGCCCGCCTCGACCGTGCACCGTCACCACCAGGTCGTCGCAGCCGGCCTGGATCGCCCCCGGGCGGCTGAGCAGGACGCCGCGCGGGTACGTGCCCGAGGAGACATGGATCGCGTAGGCGGCGTCCACCGGTCGCCCGGCCGCCTCCAGCAGTCCCTCCTGGATCATGTGCAGGGCGCCGCCGCCGGTCTCCTCCCCGGGCTGGAACATGGCCACCACGTCGGCGGCGAGCTCCCCGCGACGGCGCACCAGCCAGGCCAGCGCGCCGTAGAGGCCGGCGGTGTGCAGGTCGTGGCCGCAGGCGTGCATGGTGCCCGGCACGGAGGGGGCGTACTCCAGCCCGGTCTCCTCCGTGACGGGCAGGGCGTCCATGTCCCCCCGCAGCAGCACGACCGGCCGCCGGGTCCCCTCCGGCAGCGGGGCCCCGCCGCGCAGCACCACGACGACGGAGCTCAGCGCCCGGCCCACGCTCGTCTCCAGCGCGGGGCGGCCGGTGGCGGCATCCTCCCCCGCCTCGGCGCGCAGGGCCTCGAGCCGCTCGAGGACGGCGGCCTGGGTGCGGGGCAGGTGCAGGTCCAGCTCCGGATGCCCGTGGAGGCGCCGGCGGAAGGCGATCGCCTCCCGTGCGATGTCCTCCGGCAGGTCCGGGGCGAGGACGTTCGCGGGCGGGGTGGGAGCGGTGCGGTCCATCAGGACATCATGCCGTGGCGCCCCGCCGGCCCACCCGGATCGCG
Organism: Micrococcus luteus; assembly: GCF_022664405.1. Taxonomy (NCBI): domain Bacteria; kingdom Bacillati; phylum Actinomycetota; class Actinomycetes; order Micrococcales; family Micrococcaceae; genus Micrococcus; species Micrococcus luteus. The sequence goes on from NZ_JAKRLB010000008.1 coordinate 52,687, forward strand.
CAGCGGGTCAGCCGGCCAGCTCCTGCAGCTCGGTCAGGTCGAAGACGTCCTCCGAGGCGGGGGCCTCGTGCGCCTCGACCGCGTTCCACTCGGTGAAGGTGGCGTTCGCGGCGGGCCGGAGGCGCAGCCGCGGATGTGCCGTCCCTGTGCGGGTCAGCCGCCGGTGGTGCCGTCCTCGAAGATCTGCCCCGCCGGGGTCTGCTTCTCCGCCTGGAACACGTCCTCGGCGCGGCCGTAGGCCCAGTACGCGCTCACCGACAGCTGCCGCCGGTCCACGCCGCGCACGTCCGTGAGGTACGCCCGGACGCGCTTGACCTGCTCCCGCTCGCCGTGCACGAACGCGTGCACCCGCCCCTCCCGCCACGCCGCATCCTCGACGGCGGCGGCGAACCGCGTCGTCTCCGGGGTGAAGGGGCCGCCGCGGTGCAGCCAGCGCACCTCGACGCCGGCCGGCGCGGTCAGGGGCACCTCGTCCCGGGCGTCGGTCACCTCGATCAGCGCGAGACCGGCCGCCGCGGCGTCCGTGGCGGCGAGGTCCTCGAGGGCGGCGGCGATCGCCGGCAGCGCGGACTCATCGCCGGCGAGCAGGTGTCAGTCAGCGGTGGGGTCGGGTCGGTAGGCGCCGCCGGGGCCCAGGAACGCGACCTGCTGCCCCACCGGCTCGGACGCCGCCCACGCCCCGGCCAGGCCGCCGTCGCGTCCGGGGGCGGCGCCGTCGTCGGACGCGCCGTGGACCACGAAGTCGACGTCCATGGTGCGGGCGGCCGCGTCCATGCGGCGCACCGTGTAGGTGCGGCGGACCGGCAGCTGCTCCGGGGCGAGGCGCTCGCGGAGGGCGTCCAGGTCGTACGGGGGCTCGAGGCCGAGCGCGGGGCCGGCGAAGAGCAGCTTCACGTACTGGTCCGTGGCGCCCTTCTCCGCCCAGCGGGCGTGGACGGCGTCGAACTGCTCGCCGCCGAGGGTCAGGCGCACGAGGTGCGGGGTGAGCCGGCGGGCGGCCAGCACGGTGAGGACGGTCTGGGGCCGGGCCATGCGGGCCTCCTGGGGTCGGGGGCGGGGTCTGCGCGGGCACGCGTCCCCCACTCTCCCACGACGAGGCGGATTAGCGCACGTCAGCGTGATGTTTTCCGCGGCCTCGGGGTCAGCGGAACCGGGCCCCCCGGTGGTCCTCCGGCAGCAGCGGTCCCGCGCCGGCCGGGGCCGGGGTGGCGCGGCGCGCCCCTAGGCTGTGGGCGTGCGTCTCGTCCTGCTCGTCCTGCTCTCGCTGCTGAGCCAGCAGCTCGGCGCGTCCGTGGCGGGCCTGCTGTTCGACGACGTCGGCGCGTCCGCCATGGTCGCCCTGCGCGTGGTGTTCTCCGCGGCCGTGCTGCTGCTCGTCACCCGGCCGAGCCGCGCCGCCCTCGCCGGCCTGGGCCCCCGGGGGTGGGCCGCCGTCGTCGGGCTGGGCGCGGCCATGACCGGCATGAACCTGGCCATCTACGAGGCGTTCGCGCGGATCCCGCAGGGCGTGGCCGTGACGTTCGAGGTGCTCGGGCCGCTGGCGCTGTCCGTGGCGGCGAGGCCGTCGTGGCGGTCGGCGGCGTGGGCGGCCCTCGCGCTCGCCGGGATCGGGGTGCTCGGCCGGGAGGGGTTCAGCGCGGACGGCGGGATCGGCGGGGCGGGACTGGACCCGGTGGGGGTGGCGCTCGCGCTGGCCGCGGCGGCGTGCTGGGCGGCATACATCCTGCTCTCGCAGCGTGCGGGGACCCATCTGCCGGGGGTGCAGGGGCTGGCCCTGGCGACGGCGGCCGGGTCCCTCGTGGCGCTGCCGGTCGGCGTCGCGACGGCGGGGGCGGCCCTGCTCTCTCCCGTGGTGCTGGGCGTGGGGCTGGCCGTGGCGCTGCTGTCCACGGCGGTGCCGTACGGGATCGACCTGCAGGTGCTGCGCCGCATGCCGACCGCACTGTTCTCCCTGCTGACGTGCCTCTCGCCGATCGCAGCGGCGCTGACCGCGTGGGCCGTGCGCGGGCAGGAGCTCACCCCGCTGGACCTGGCGGGGATGCTGCTGGTGATCGCGGCGTGCGCGGCCGCCGTCTGGACGAGCCGGTCACCGGGTGTGGCGGGCGGGGGCCGCGGCTAGCCTGGGTCGATGCCCCACCCGCCCCGTCCCACTCCCGACGACGTCCCCGCCGCCGAGCGCGCCGCCCTGCGCCGTGGCCGGCTGCGTCCGTGGCTGCCGTTCCTGCTCGCGGCCGCACTGTGCCTGGCGCTGCTGGGGTGGGCCCTCGTCGCCCTGCCGGGCCTGCCGGAGCGGGTGCCCACGCACTGGGGCGTCGACGGGCGACCGGATGCGTGGGAGGACACCTCGTTCGGCACGGTGGCGGTGGGGCCGCTGATCGGCCTCGGCGTGACGGGGTTCCTGGCCCTGGTCTCCGCGATGGTCACCGCCCTCGTCCCCACGGATCCGGCGCTGTCCCCGTGGCGGCGCGTGCGCCAGGCGGGGGTGCACCGCGGGGTCCAGGAAAGCCTCGGGTGGTCGTGCGTGCTCATCGTGCTGGTGCTGGCCCCGATGACGGCCGAGGTGCTCGCCGCCGGGGCGTGGACGATGCCGTGGTGGATCCTGCCCCTCACGCTGACCGTGCTCATGGTGGGCGTCTTCCCGGCGATGCGGGCCGGCACGCAGCGGTGGACGCGCTGGTCGGACCGCGTCGCGGCGGAGCTCGGGTACCGGCCCACGGCCGCGGAACGCGCCGAGGACGAGGTGTGGACGCCCCTGGGGCTCAAGCGCGACCCCGACGATCCGGCCGTCTTCCCCGCCAAACGCCCCGGCTACGGCGTGGGCGTGACGGTCAACCTCGCCACCCCGGTGGGCCGGTGGCTGGTGCGCGGATTCGTGGCCGTGTTCATCATCGGCCTGCCGCTGGCGCTCTGGCTCGGCGCGTTCGCCGCGCGGTGAGGCGGACCGTGTCCGACGACGTCGCCGTCCGCCTGCTCCTGATCGCCGACACCCACATCCCGCGGCGTGCCCGCGCCCTGCCCGCGCAGGTGTGGGCCGGGGTGGCGCGGGCCGACGTCGTGCTCCACGCCGGCGACTGGGTGGCCGAGGACGTGCTCGACGACCTCGACGCACGGGCCGCCCGGCTGGTGGGCGTGTGGGGCAACAACGACGGGCCGGGGCTGCGGGCGCGGCTGCCCGAGGTGGCGCGCGTGGAGATCGGCGGGGTGCGGATCGCGATGGTCCACGAGACGGGCCCGGCGGCCGGCCGCGAGCGCCGCATGGCCGCGGCGTTCCCGGACGCGGACGTGCTGGTCTTCGGGCACAGCCATATCCCGTGGGACACCGTGGCCGGGCCGGAGACCGCGAACCCGGGCCTGCGGCTGCTGAACCCCGGCTCCTGCACGGACCGGCGACGGCAGCCGGTGTGCACGCTCATGCGCGCGGTGGTGCGGGGCGGTCGGCTCGAGGACGTGGAGCTGGTGCCGGTCGACCGCACGCCGTGACCGACGGGCCGACCTCTCGCCCGCAACGCGGGTTGAGTTATCACCGGTCCAGGCGGCGCGCACCCGTGATAACTCAACCCGCGTCGCGCCGGGGCCGCCGTGTCCGGCGGGCCGGCCGCTCCTGCACAGCCACCACGACGACGGCGGCCCTCCCCAGGGCGCGTCGGTCCGGTCCGTCGCAGGGCCCGGGGGCGGCAGGCTCACCCCATGACCGCGCGCACGCCCCTGCCGTCCACCCTCGCCGCGGGCGCCTTCACGACGGCCGAGCTGCACGCCGCCGGCCTGCCGTGGCGCCGCACCCTCGCGGCAGACCTCGCCCGGATCTGCCGCGGCGTGCACACCGCGGGCATCCCCGACCCGTGCGCCCCGGACGGCGCGGCCGCGCTGGTCCGCCTCACGGGCGGGGTGGTCTCCCACGTCTCTGCCGCCCTCTGGCACGGACTGCCGCTGCCGCCCCGCCTCGCGCGGCCCGCCGGACTGCACCTGACCTTCGACCGCTCCGCGCGCACGCACCGGACCGACCTGGACGGCGTCGTCAGCCACCGGGTGCGGCTGCCCTCCGACCACGTGCTCGAGCTTCCCGACGGCCAGCGCGTCACGACGGCGGCGCGCACCTGGTTCGACCTCGCCGGGATGCTCCGCCCCCACGAGGTGGACTGGCTCATCGCGGCCGGCGACCACGTGGTGCGTCCGCCGTGGACGCCGACGGGCCGGGCGGACCCCGTGGCCACCGTGTCCGAGCTGTCGGAGGTGCTCGCCCGCTGCCGTGGCCGGCCGGGTGTCCGTCTCGCACGTGCCGCGCTGGCGGAGGTGCGCGTCGGGGCCGACTCCCCGCCCGAGACCTTCCTCCGGCTCGCGCTGATCCGGGCCGGGCTGCCGGAGCCGGAGCTGCAGGTCGCCGTCGACCCGGCCGACCCGGCCTCGCCCGTCGTGGACCTCGGGTACCGGGGGGCGCGCCTGGCCCTCCAGTACGACGGCGCCGGCCACCGCACGGCTCAGCAGCAGGCGAGGGACGCCCGTCGGGACGCGTACTGCCTCGAGCGGGAATGGACGACCCTGCGCTGCACCTGGGAGGACCAGCGCGCTGGGTTCGGGCGGATCGTGGGGCTGGTCCGGCGTCGGCTCGCCCGCACGCGCTGATCCGCCCCCGCGGCCAACACGGGTTGAGTTGTCACGGGTCCCGTCCAACGCGGGTTGAGTTGTCACGGGTCCAGGCCCGCGTAACCGGTGATAACTCAACCCGCGTTGCACGGCACCGGCCGGCGCCGCGTGACGCTCTGCGACGTGCCCACCCTGCCCCCGGCGCGCCTCGCCCGGGACAATGGGGCGGACTGTCCCGAAGCCTCCATCGAAAGGACCCCCGTGGCTGACCACGAGTTCGGCTTCCGCACCCAGGCGCTGCACGCGGGCGCCGTCCCGGATGCCGTCCACGGCTCCCGCGCGGTGCCGATCCACCAGACCAGCTCCTTCGTGTTCGAGTCCGCCGAGGACGCCGCCAACCTCTTCGCGCTGCAGAAGTACGGCAACATCTACTCGCGGATCGGCAACCCCACGGTCGCCGCGTTCGAGGAGCGGGTCGCCACGCTCGAGGGCGGGATCGGGGCCGTCGCGACGGCGTCCGGCATGGCTGCCGAGTTCGTCACCTTCGCGGCCCTCGCCGGGGCCGGCGACCACATCGTGGCGTCCTCGAAGCTCTACGGCGGCACGATCACCCAGCTGGACGTGTCCCTGCGCCGGTTCGGCGTCGAGACCACGTTCGTGGACTCCGCCGAGGCCGCGGACTTCGAGGCCGCCCTCCAGCCCAACACCAAGGCCGTCTACACGGAGATCGTCGCCAACCCCTCCGGTGACGTCGTGGACCTGCTGGGCCTGGCCGACGTCGCCCACCGGCACGGCGTGCCGCTCGTCGTGGACGCGACCCTCACCCCGCCCTACCTGATCCGGCCGATCGAGCACGGCGCGGACATCGTCATCCATTCGGCCACGAAGTTCCTCGGCGGGCAGGGCACCACGCTCGGCGGCGTCGTGGTGGAGTCCGGCCGCTTCCCGTGGGACAACGGCAAGTTCCCGTCCATGACCGAGCCCGTGCCCTCGTACGGCGGCGTCTCCTGGTGGGGCAACTTCGGCGAGTACGGTTTCCTCACCAAGCTCCGCTCGGAGCAGCTGCGCGACTTCGGCCCGTCGCTGGCCCCGCAGTCGGCGTTCCAGCTGCTGCTCGGCGTCGAGACGCTGGCCCCGCGCATGGACGCCCACCTGGCGAATGCGCAGGCCGTGGCGCAGTGGCTGGACGAGGACCCGCGCGTCTCCTGGGTCCGCTACGCCGGCCTGCCCGACCACCCGCACCACGCCCGCGCGCAGCAGCTGCTGCCCCGGGGCGTCGGCTCGGTGTTCAGCTTCGGCGTGGCCCCGGCAGCCACGGACACCGACGACGGCGCCTCCGGCCCGGAGGCCGGGCGCGCGACGGCGTCGCGCTTCATCTCCGCGCTGCAGCTGGCCTCCCACCTGGCCAACATCGGCGACGCGAAGACGCTGGTGCTGCACCCCGCCACGACGACCCATCAGCAGCTCACCGCCGAGCAGCTCGTGGCCGCGGGCATCCCGGCGGACCTCATCCGCATCTCGGTGGGCATCGAGGACCTCGAGGACATCCTCTGGGACCTGGACCAGGCCCTGACCGAGGCCACCGGCCGCGCCCGCGACGGCGCCGTCGTCCCCGCAGAGCAGGAGGCCTGAGCCATGAGCACCACCCACCCCGAGCGCACCTGGACCGGCCCCGGCGCCCCCGAGCGCCTGGCGATCCTGCGGCGCACCCGGTCGATCGCGATCGTCGGCGCCTCGGACAAGCCGGCCCGTGCGTCGTACTTCGTGGCCACGTACCTGCTGAGCTCGACCACGTACGACGTCTACTTCGTGAATCCCGTGCTCGCCGCGGCCGGCAAGGAGATCCTCGGCCACCGCGTGTACGCCTCGCTCGACGACCTGCCCGTCACCCCGGACCTCGTGGAGGTGTTCCGCAAGTCCTCCGACGCCCCCGAGGTGGTGGCGGACGCCGCCCGCGTGGGCGCCCGGACCGTGTGGCTGCAGCTGGGCATCTGGAACGAGGACGCCGCGCGTCAGGCCGAGGCCGCGGGCCTGGAGGTCGTGATGGACCGCTGTGTGAAGATCGAGCACGCCCGCTTCCACGGCGGGCTCAACCTCGCCGGCTTCGTCACCGGCGTGATCAGCTCGCGGCGCCAGGAACTGGACCGCTAGGCGGACGACGCCCCGTGTCGGGCGTCGTCCGGCCCTCGTTGCGCACCCGCCCGTCGATGGCGTGAGATGGGCCCATGACCTCCGAGCTCCCCTCCTCGTCCCTCTCCCCCGCCTGGACCGGCCGCACCGACGGCGACACCCCCGAGCACCTGCGCTGGCACCAGGTCGTCCGCCCCGCCGACGGCCGCGGCGAGCCCACGACGACGCAGCGCCACCCCGGTGCCGGCGCTCCGACGTCGGGCGCGCGGTCCACGGCGCTCGTCGGCTTCGCCTCGGACGAGGGCGTGCGCCGGAACCACGGCCGCGTGGGCGCCGAGGACGGCCCGGAGGCGCTGCGCGGTGCGCTCGCCTCGCTCGCGTACCTCGAGGGCACGGGCGCGCTCGTGGACGCGGGCGACGTGTCCGTGGACCGCGGCGACGACGACGCCCCGGGCGAGCTCGAGGCGGGCCAGGCCGAGCTGGGCACGGTGGTCAGCGGGCTGCTGAACGCCCACGACCTGGCCGTGGTGCTCGGCGGCGGACACGAGACCGCCTACGCCTCGATCACGGGCCTGACCGGCTCCACGCGCGTGGGCGCGGGCACGCGCGTGGGCATCCTCAACCTGGACGCGCACTTCGACCTGCGCGAGGCGCCGCGGCCCAGCTCCGGCACCCCGTTCCTGCAGGCGCTGCGGGACGCCGAGGGGGCGGAGCATCAGCTCTCCTACGCGGTGGTGGGCATCAGCGAGGCCAACAACACCCGGGCCCTGTTCGACACCGCGCGCGAACGCGGGGTCACGTGGGTGACCGACGAGCAGGCCCAGACCGCCGACGTCACCGGCGTCCGCCGCTGGGTGCGCTCGTTCATCAACGCGGTGGACGTGCTCTACCTGACGATCGACCTGGATGTGCTGCCGGCCGCCGTCGCCCCGGGGGTGAGCGCACCGGCCGGCTTCGGCGTGCCGTACGAGGTGATCCACGCGTGCGCGCTGGAGGCCACCCAGTCCGGGAAGCTGGCCCTGGCCGACGTCGTGGAGCTCAACCCCGCCCTGGACGTGGACGGCCGCACGGCGAAGGCCGCGGCCCGGCTGATCCACACGATCGTCAGCCGTCACCGGACGGACGCGTCGCTGCTGGCCTGAGCGGGCCGGGGGTCCCTTCCGGCGCGGGGGGCCGCGGGCGTCAGCGTCCCTCCGCCCACGGGGCCGGGGGCTCGGCGCTGCCGTGGGCCGCGCGTCGGGCGGCGTAGTCCAGTGCCGAGCGTGCCAGGAAGTCGTGCAGGGCCAGCACCCCGGCCCGGGCTCCTGCCGAGTCCCTCCGGGTCACCGCCTCCAGCGCCGGGACGTAGAACGCCCGGCCGCGTTCGACCTCGTCGGGCAGGCCCTTCGTGGTGGCGAGCCAGAACCGGCGGCACAGCCCCTGGAGCGGGACCAGGGAATCGGCGAGATAGCGGTTGTTCGCGATCGTGCGCAGGAGTTCGTGCGAGCGCCCGACGGCAGCGACGTACGCCGCCAGGTCCTCCACCGTGCGCAGGTGCCGCACGTGGGCCGCGACGGCGGCCAGCTGCTCCTCGTCCGCCCGCGCGCAGGCCAGTCCCACGGCCAGCGCCTCGAGCGACCGCCGCACCTCCAGCCTCTCCAGCTGGTCGTCCACGGAGATCGGGGGCACCTGCAGGCCACGTCCCCCACCGGCCAGGAGCCAGTGGTCTCGGATGAGGCGCTGCACGGCCTCGCGCAGGGGCGTGCGCCCCGTCTCGGCGGCGGCGATGAGGTCCGCCTCGCTGAGGATGGCGCCCGGTGGCAGCTCCCCGGTCTCGATCTTCTGCGTCAGGCGGGCGTAGGCCTCCTCCGACTTGTTCATGGGGCCCAGCCTAGGCAGTCAGCTACCCCCCCCTCCGCTTGATATATCCAGAATATGCGGCGTAGCGTGGCCCGCATCCTGTTACCGGCATCACATGGAGGACCCGTGAAGTACCCGCCCGCAGCACGAGGCCAACCCCCTGCCCTTCTCCCCCTTCAAGAGCTCCACCGTGCCGCGGCCCATCGGCTGGCTGTCCTCCGTGAGCACAGACGGCCGGGAGAACATCGCCCCCTACAGCCAGTGGCAGAACCTCACCTTCGACCCGCCCATGGTGATGTTCTCCGCGAACCAGTACCCGGACGGACGCCGCAAGGACACCGTCCTCAACGCGGAGCAGACCGGCTGGTTCGTGTGGAACATGGCCACCTACGACCTGCGCGAGGCCGTCAACGTCTCCGCCATGGCCCTGGAGCCGGGCGAGAGCGAGTGGGACCGCATCGCGGAGCACGGCGTCACCAAGGTCTACGCGGACAACCACCCCATCCCGATGGTCGCCGAGTCCCCCGTGCGCTTCGAGTGCCGCTACCACTCGACGCACCGCATCAAGGGCGACTCGAACGTCGGCACCATCGACGTGGTCTTCGCCCACGTGGACACCATCCACATCGACGACGACGTCATCACCTCCGACGGGCGCATCGACATCCCGCGCATCCAGCCGATCGCCCGCCTGGGCTACTTCGACTACACCGTGGTGCGGGAGACCTTCGAGATGCGGGTGCCCGGCGCCGACGGCGATGCCCAGGCCGGCCTCGAGGGGCGGTCATGAGCACCGCGGCCACCGGTGCGGCCCGGCCCGCTCCCGTGCCCGGGGCCCGCCCCCGGAGCCTGAAGGACATGCTGGCCGTGAACTTCGGCAACGCGCTGGAGTGGTACGACTGGAACGTCTACACGATCTTCGCCCCGGTCTTCGCGGCGCAGATCTTCCACGCGGACAACCCCACCTCCGAGCTGCTCGCCACCCTGGCCGTCTTCGCGGTGGGCTTCGTCGCCCGCCCCATCGGCGGCTACGTGTTCGGCGCCTACGCGGACCGGGTGGGCCGCAAGCGCAGCCTCTTCGCGGCGATGATGATCACCGCGCTCGGCAGCCTGATCATCGCCTTCACCCCCACCTACGGCACGGTGGGCGTCCTCGCCTCGGTGATCCTCGTCATCGCCCGTCTGCTGCAGGGCCTGGCGCACGGCGGCGAGATGGGCACCTCCGTGACCTACCTCGTGGAGCGGGCGCCGCAGGGCCGGCGCGGGCTGTTCGGGGCGACGTCGTGGGTGTCCGTGGTGGTGGGCACGATCCTGGCCACGCTCGTGGGCCTGGCCATCAACACGCTGCTCTCCCACGAGCAGGTGGCGTCCTGGGGCTGGCGCGTGGCGTTCGGCATCGGTGGCGTCCTCGGCCTCTACGCGCTGTACCTGCGACGGAGCCTGACGGAGTCGGAGCACTTCACGGCGGCGCAGCAGGTGGTGCCCACCGCCGACGAGGCCCCGCGCCGGGAGCCGGGCGCGGTGCGGCGCGGCCTGCTGACGATCTTCCTGGTCTCCGCGGGCGGCTCCCTGATGTTCTACACGTGGCTGATCTACCTGCCCACGCACGCGCAGGTGACCCATCAGATGGACAAGTCCACCACCCTCTCGGCCTCGCTCGTGGCCCAGGTGATCTTCCTGGCCGCCATCCTCGGGGCGGGCCTGCTGGGCGACCGGGTCGGCCGCCGTCCGCTGGTCATCGCCTTCGGCCTGCTCTTCGTGGTGCTGCCGTTCCCGCTGTTCGGCATGCTGGACGGCACCTTCGCCTCGTTCCTGCTCGTGCAGACCATCGCCCTGCTGGCCGTGGCGCTGCTGTTCGGCGTCAACGGCGCCGTCTGGTCCGAGGCGCTGCCCACGGCGGTGCGCGCCAAGGGCGTGGCCACCATGCTCTCACTGGCCACCGCGATCTTCGGCGGCACGGCGCCGTACCTGATCACGTGGCTGACGGCGCAGGGGTGGACCAGCGCGTTCCCGATCTACCTCATGGTGGTCGGCGGCCTCACCGGCCTGACCGGCCTGTTCATGAAGGAGACGAAGGACGTGGACCTGGCGGCCTGAGCCGGGGCCAACCGACCCGACCCGCAGGCCGCCCCTCCACACACAGAGTGGTCACGACACGCCGTCTCGCGCAGACGCACGCGGCGTGTCGTGACCACTCTGCGGCGTCGGACCACGCTGCGGCGTCAGTGCCCCTCGGCCTCGGCGCCCTCGGACTCCTCGGCCAGGTCCTGCGGCTCGGCGTCGGCGGACACGCCCGCGAGCGCCTCCGCCACGGCGGCCAGCACGGACCCGTCGCGCAGGGCCTGCTCGGCGGCGGCCAGCTGCGGGGCCATGTACTGGTCCGGGCCGGGGCCGGGGACGCCGGCCTCCCGGATCACGCGGACGGCGGCACCGGTCGCGGCGGAGGGCTGCAGCGGGGCGCGCAGCTCGATCGCGCGGGCGGCGGCCACGAGCTCGACGGCGAGCACACGGCGGAAGTTCTCCACGGCCGAGCGCAGCTTGCGGGCGGCATGCCAGCCCATGGAGACGTGGTCCTCCTGCATCGCGGAGGACGGGATGGAGTCCACGGACGCGGGCACGGCCAGGCGCTTCATGTCCGAGACGAGCCCGGCCTGCGTGTACTGGGCGATCATCATGCCGGAGTCCACGCCCGGGTCGTCCACGAGGAACGCGGGCAGCCCGTGCGAGCGGGCCGGGTCCAGCATGCGGTCGGTGCGGCGCTCGGACATGCTGGCGACGTCGGCCACCGGGATGGCCAGGAAGTCCAGCACGTACGCCACGGGCGCCCCGTGGAAGTTGCCGTTCGAGCTCACCCGGCCGTCGTCGAGCACCACCGGGTTGTCCACGGTGGCGGCGAGCTCGCGCTCGGCCACGGTGCGCACGTACGCGAGGGTGTCGCGCAGGCCGCCGGCCACCTGCGGGGCGCAGCGCAGCGAGTAGGCGTCCTGCACCCGGGAGTCGCCCTCCTTGTGGCTGGCCACGATCGGCGAGCCCGCCAGGATCTTCAGCATCCGGTCGGCGGAGGCCGCCTGGCCCGGGTGGGGGCGCAGCGGCAGGTGCAGCTCCGGCACGAACACGCGGTCGGTGCCGAGCAGCGCCTCCACGGACATCGCGGCGGTGAGGTCCACGGTGTCGGCGAGCTCCTCGAGGTCGGCCAGCGCCATGATCAGCATGCCGAGCATGCCCTCGGTGCCGTTGACGAGGGCCAGGCCCTCCTTCTCCCGCAGCTCGACCGGCTCGATCCCGGCCTCGGCGAGCGCCTCGCCGGCCGGACGCAGCGCGCCGTCCTCCCCGACGACGTCGCCCTCGCCCATCAGCGCCAGGGCCACGTGGGAGAGCGGGGCGAGGTCACCGGAGCAGCCCAGCGAGCCGAACTCGCGCACGGCGGGGGTGATGCCCGCGTTGAGCATGGCCGCGAAGGTCTCGACCACCACGGGGCGCACGCCCGTGCGGCCGGAGGCCAGCGTGGTGGCCCGCAGGAACATCAGCGCGCGGACGACCTCGCGCTCCACCACGGGGCCCATGCCGGCGGCGTGGGAGCGGATCAGGGACTTCTGCAGCTGCGCGCGGGACTCGAGCGGGATGTGCTTGTCCGCGAGCGCGCCGAAGCCGGTGGAGACGCCGTAGGTGGGGGTCTCGGCCTCGGCCAGCGCCTCGACGTGGCGGCGCACCGCGCCGACGGTCTCGAGCACGTCGTCGGCGAGCACCACGCGGGCGTCGTGGCGGGCCACGGCGACGACGTCGTCCAGGGTGGCCCCGGACGTGCCGAGCGTGACGGTGACGGGAGGGGTGGTCATGGTGATGCGTTCTCCTTGATGTCGGTCGATCAGACGGCGCGGCGGCCCGCGCGCCAGACCGCATGGGTCAGCGGCATGCCGGGGCGGTAGGCCAGGTGGATGGCGGCGGGGGCGTCGAGCACGTGCAGGTCGGCGCGCTTGCCGACCTCGAGGCTGCCGACGCGGTCCTGCGCCCGCAGGCCGATGGCCCCGCCGAGGGTGGCGGCGCGCACGGCCTCGGCGAGGGTCAGGTGCATCTGCAGCACGGCGGTGCCCACGTTGAAGTTCATGGACGTGGTGTAGCTGGTGCCCGGGTTGCAGTTCGAGGCCAGGGAGACCTCGATGCCGGCGTCGAGCAGGCGGCGCGCGGGCGCCAGCGGGGCGCGGGTGGACAGGTCGCACGCGGGCAGGCAGCCGGCCACGGTGCCGGGCGTGCCGGTGGCCGAGGCGCGGTCCCAGCCGGCCCAGGTGCCGGCCAGGGCCTCGACGTCCGCGTCGGAGAGGTGGTTGACGTGGTCCACGGAGGCGGCGCCGAACTCCACGGCCACGCCCACGCCCGGGCCCTGCTCGATCTGGTTGCCGTGCAGGCGCACGCCCAGTCCCGCCGCCACGCCCGCGGCGAGCACGCGGCGGGTCTGCTCGGCGTCGAAGGCGCCGGTGTCGCAGAACACGTCCACCCAGCCCGCGTGCTCCCGCACGGCCTCGAGCATCGGCCCGACGACGTCGTCGAGGTAGTCCTCCGCGTCCCGGCCCGGGGGCACGAGGTGGGCGCCGAGGAAGGTCACCTCGTCCACGAGGCCCTCCTCGCGCAGCCCGGCCAGCAGGCGCGCGTGGCGCGCCTCCTCCGCCACGGTGAGCCCGTAGCCGGTCTTGGTCTCGAGGTACGTGGTGCCGCCGGCCACCGCGTCGGCCACCCGGCCGCGGACCAGCTCGGCCAGGCGGTCGTCCGAGGCGGCACGGGTGGCGGAGGTGGTCACGCCGATGCCGCCGGCCGCGTAGGACTCGCCCGCCATGCGGGCCTCGAACTCGGCGGAGCGGTCCCCGTCGAACACGAGATGCGTGTGGGAGTCCACCCAACCCGGCAGCACGGCGCGGCCCTCGACGGACACCCGGTCGTCCGCGTCCGGGGCGTCCGCGGCGGCGCCGATCCAGGCGATCCGCTCGTCCTCGACGACGACGGCCGCGTCCGTGAGCACCCGCCCCTCGGGGTCGACGGTGGTCAGCTCGGCGATGTCGGTGATGAGCGTGGAGCGCATGGGGCCTCTCTCTGCGGGACGGACGGGGGGTGGGGCGGTGGGGTGGGCCTCAGGTGAGCGCGACCACCAGGTGGGCCAGCGGCGTGGCCAGCACGATGGTGAGCGCCACGCGCTCGACCCAGATCACCAGGAGGTGCCACATCTTCACGGGGATGTCCGTGGCCAGGATGGCAGGCACCACCGCGGAGAAGAAGATGATCGCGGAGACGCAGACGACGCCGATCACGAACCGGGCGACGAGGTCCTCGTGGCCGGCCGCCATCGTGGCCGGGATGAACATCTCGGCGATCGAGGTGGCGGAGGCCGAGGCCAGCAGGCCGGGGTCGGAGTACCCGAACGCCCAGAACAGCGGGTAGAAGATCACACCGATCCACTCGAACACGGGCGTGTACGTGGCCAGGACCAGGGCGATCAGGCCCACGGACATGATGGACGGCAGGATCTGGAGCACCATCACGAGGCCGTCCCGGAAGTTGACCCAGATGTTCTTCGGCAGGGACGGTGCCTCGGCGAGGGTCTGCTCGGCGGCGCGACGGGCCACGCGGAAGCGGTCCCGGGTGACGGCCTGCTCGGGCGAGTGCACCGCGCCGGGGTACACCTCGTCCGGGATGCGGCTCAGCGGCGGGATGCGCACGGTGATGGCCGTGACCACGAACGTCACCAGGAGGGTGCCGAAGAAGTACCAGAGCCAGATGTCCATCAGGCCCAGCGTCTTGGCGACGATCACCATGAAGGTCGCGGACACCGTGGAGAAGCCGGCGGCGATGATCGCCGCCTCGCGGGCCGTGTAGCGGCCGCCGGTGTACATGCGGTTCGTGAGCAGCAGGCCCAGGGCGTAGGAGCCCACGAAGGAGGCCACGGCGTCGACGGCGGCGCGGCCGGGCACGCGCCAGATCGGCCGCATGGCCGGGCGCAGGTAGACGCCCACGAACTCCATGAGGCCGTAGCCGATCACGAGGGCCAGGAAGACGCCGCCGATGGGCACGATCAGGCCCACGGGCACCACGAGCTTGTCCATCAGGAACGGGCCGATGCTCTTGTCCAGGATCCAGCTCGGGCCCACGCCGAACACGACCATCGCCGAGGCGACCAGGCCGAGCACGGCGAGGAGGGCGAAGACCGTCCGCGTGGTGCTGGTCCGCCAGCGGCCCGAGGCGAACGGGTACACGGCGCCGGCGGCGATGATGGCCAGGCCCACCCAGCGGTCGGCCGGGCCGAGCAGCCCGCGCACCCAGGTCACCAGGTGGTCCAGGGGGATGGAGCTCGCCCCGTTGATCGTGATGGGCACGAAGAACATGACGATGCCGATCGCCGAGTAGACGATCATGCGCCAGCGCGCCGGCGGGCGGGGCGCGTCGGCCTCGATCGCGGCCATCGCGGTGGTGTCGGTGTGCAGCTCGTGGTCTGCGGGGCGGGACGAGTCCATCGTGGTGTCCTTTCGATCGCGAGCCGGACGGGCGGACGCCCGTCCGGCTCGCGGCGGTGAAGTCGTCGGACGGCGACGGCGCGGCGGCACCGTCGTCGTCCGACGACGTGACCGGGGTCAGTCCCGGATCGTGGCCTCCATGGGCACACGGACGCCGCGCTCCTTCGCCACCTCGGCGGCGCGGGAGTAGCCGGCGTCGACGTGGCGGATGACGCCCATGCCCGGGTCGTTGGTGAGCAGCGCCTCGAGCTTGGCCGCGGCCAGCTCGGTGCCGTCGGCCACGCCCACCTGGCCGGCGTGGATGGACCGGCCGATGCCGACGCCGCCGCCGTGGTGGATCGACACCCAGGTGGCACCCGAGGAGGTGGCGGTCAGCGCGTTCAGCAGCGGCCAGTCGGCGATCGCGTCGGAGCCGTCCAGCATGGACTCGGTCTCGCGGTACGGGGAGGCCACGGAGCCCGAGTCGAGGTGGTCGCGGCCGATCACGATCGGCGCCTTGACCTTGCCCTCGGCCACGAGCTGGTTGAAGAGCAGGCCGGCCTTGTGGCGCTCGCCGTAGCCCAGCCAGCAGATGCGGGCCGGCAGGCCCTCGAACTCCACGAACTCGGCGGCGCCGTCGAGCCAGCGGTGCAGGTGCTCGTTCTCGGGGAACAGCTCCTTCAGGGCCTCGTCGGTCACGCGGATGTCCTCCGGGTCGCCGGAGAGCGCGGCCCAGCGGAAGGGGCCGAGGCCCTCGCAGAACAGCGGGCGGATGTAGGCCGGGACGAAGCCCGGGAACTCGAACGCGCGGGAGTAGCCGGCCTTGCGGGCCTCGTCGCGGATGGAGTTGCCGTAGTCGAACACCTCGGCGCCGATGTCCTGGAAGCCGACCATGGCCTCGACCTGGCGGGCCATGGACTCCTGGGCCTTCTTGGTGAAGGTGTCCGGGTCGGCCTCGGCCTCGGCGTGCCAGTCCTTCTCGTCGATCTCGATCGGCAGGTAGGACAGCGGGTCGTGCGCGGAGGTCTGGTCGGTGACGATGTCGATCTCGACGGTGCCGGCCTTCTGGCGCTCGAGCAGCTCGGGGAACACCTCGGCGGCGTTGCCCACGAGGCCCACGGAGACGGCCTCGCCGTCGTTCTTGGCCTGCATGACGCGCTCGACGGCCTTGTCGATGTCCGTCTCCACCTCGTCCAGGTAGCGCTTGCCCATGCGGCGGCGCAGGCGGTCCTCCGAGACGTCCACGATCAGGCAGACGCCCCCGTTGAGGGTGACGGCCAGGGGCTGGGCGCCGCCCATGCCGCCGCAGCCGCCGGTGAGGGTGAGGGTGCCCTGGAGGGAGCCGTCGTAGCGCTTGCGGCCGATCGCGGCGAAGGTCTCGTAGGTGCCCTGCAGGATGCCCTGGGTGGCGATGTAGATCCACGAGCCGGCGGTCATCTGGCCGTACATCATCAGGCCCTCGGCCTCGAGCTTGCGGAACTCCGGCCACGTGGCCCAGTCGCCCACGAGGTTGGAGTTGGCGATCAGCACGCGCGGGGCCCACTTGTTGGTGCGGAACACGCCCACCGGCTTGCCGGACTGCACCAGGAGGGTCTCGTCCTCCTCGAGGTCCTTGAGGGTGGCGACGATGGCGTCGTAGGCCTCCCAGGAGCGGGCCGCGCGGCCGGTGCCGCCGTAGACGACGAGGTCCTCGGGACGCTCGGCGACCTCGGGGTCGAGGTTGTTCATGAGCATCCGCAGCGGGGCCTCGGTCTGCCAGGACTTGGCGGAGAGCTCGGTGCCGCGTGGGGCGCGGATGGTGCGGGACGGGTCGTGCTGGGTGAAGCCCTCGGCCATGGCAGTTCCTCTCGACGGGGTGCGTGCGCCGCCGGGACGGGTAGCCCCGGTGATTTCACGGCTCGGCATGCACTTTCCGAACATTGAAACAGTGACTCGGCTCACGCGCAAGCCCGATCCGCGTGTCCCGCACCCGTTACGCTCCCTCTCATGACCACCACCCCCACCGCCTCGACGCGCACCGTGGACCGGGCCCTGGACCTGCTCGCCGCCGTCACCGAGCAGCCCCGGCTGAGCCTGGCCGAGGCCGCCCGCGCCACGGAGCTGCCGGCGTCCACGGCGCTGCGCCTGCTGCGCAGCCTCGAGGGATCCGGCTTCGTGGCCCGCGACGACGACGGCGCCTACCGCCCCGGCGTGCGCCTCATCCAGCTCGGGGCGCGGGCCTTCTCCCGGGACTCGCTCGTGCAGCTGGCCCGCGGGCCGATGGACCACGTCGTGGCCGCCACGGGCGAATCCGTCTACCTCTCGGTGACGACCCCTCCGGACTCCGCCGTCTACCTGGCGATCGTGGAGGGCACGCATTCGGTCCGCCACACGAACTGGGTCGGACGCACCGTCCCCCTGGCGGGCACGGCCGTGGGCGACGCCCTGCGCGGCAGCGTGGCCGCGGGGGACTACACGCTGCGCACCCGTTCCGTGGAGAAGGACGTCACCTCGCTGTCCTCCCCCATCAGCGTGGCAGGCACGGTGGTCGGGGCGCTCAGCACGCTCGTGCCGGCCTACCGCTGCACGGACGAGCTGGCGGACCGGTGCGGGGCGGCCCTCGTCGCCGCCACCGACGAGCTGGCGCACCTGCTCGGGGCGGTCGACACTCCCAGGGAACGCCCAGCCGATTCCCCTGGAAAGCCCAAGGCGCGTTCCTAGGCTGAAGCCACCTCATCGAAGGTGCGAGTGATGACGGAGAAGGCCCCGGGCCCGGCGAGAGCCGGAACCGGGGCCTTTCTCTGCGGCCGGCGCCGGTGGCGCCGGGTCCGGGATCAGCGGCGGGAGGAGACGAGACCCGCCCAGAGGCCGCCGAGCAGGCCGGCCACCGGCAGCATCCAGAACAGGTGCACGCCCGACCCGTAGAGGACGGTGTTGGAGAACACCGCGAACAGGCCCACGGCACCGAGGAAGCCACCGACCACGCCACCGACCACGTAGCGCACGACGGAGCGGGCGGCCCCGCCCATCAGCAGCACGACCAGGTAGCCGGCCGCGCCCGCCAGGGCGCCGCCCACCAGGCCGAACATGAACGACTGCACCAGCACGACCCAGCCGCGGCCGGTCTCGCCCAGCGCCACGGAGCCGTTCGGATCACCCAGACCGCCGGTGAGCACGCGCACGACGTCGCCGATGATCACGACGAGCACCGAGACGAGGATGACGCGGTTGGTGAAGCCCCAGCCGTCCACCGGGCGCAGCGGCTCGAGCACCTCCTCCTCCACCACGGCGTGGCGCACGGGGCGGGCCGGGGCGGTGTGGGCGTCCGCGGTGTGGGGCTGGACGGCGTGGCTGCCGTCGGCGTTGATGGTCATCTCTGATCTCCCGTCCCGCCCCGGGCGGGGCGCGTTCCGAGCGCCGGGGCGCCCGTCTGGTTGCACGTCTGACGCGATTTTAGGCTTTTCCCAGCCCGAGGGGGTAATGGTGACCCGTCCGCCGGGCGGGGACGGCTCAGAGGACGTCGGTGCGGCGGTTGGCGAGCGAGGGGAGGAACTCCCGGACCTCGTCGATCCGCTCGCGGGTGACCTCCGCGGTCGCCACGGCCTCCCGCTCGTCGGCGAGCTCGGCGACGGGCAGCGCCAGCGGGTCCACGATCATCGAGTGGCCCACGGTGCCGTCCGAGCACGTGTCCGCCGCGGCCACCCACACGGTGTTCTCCACCGCGCGGGCCTTGAGCAGGGTGCGCCAGTGCTCCACCTTGTGCTCGCCGGAGAACCACGCCGCGGGGATCACGAGCACGTCCGCGCCCTCCACCGCGAGACGCCGGGACAGCTCGGGGAAGCGCAGGTCGTAGCAGGTGAGCAGGCCCAGGCGGAGCCCGCCGAGCTCGATCGCGGCGACGCCGCCGTCGCCGGGGGTGATCCGGTCCGACTCGCGGTGCGCGAACGCGTCGTAGAGGTGGAGCTTGCGGTACGCGCCCAGCCGGGCGCCGTCCGCGCCCACCGCCAGCAGCGTGTTGTAGGGACGCCGGTCCGGTCCCGGCTCGTAACCGCCCGCGACGACGGCGATCCCGTGCTCCCGCGCCAGCGCGGCCAGGCCCGCGGCGAACGGCTCCCAGGCCGCGGCGACGGCGCCGGGGAACTCCTCCCCCACCTCGCGGGCCCCGAGCATGGCCTCCTCGGGCAGCACCAGGAGGTCCGCCCCCTCGCCCGCGGCGCGGGCGGCGAGGCGGGCCATCACGGCCAGGTTCTCCTCGACGTCGCCCACGGGCCCGAACTGTCCGACGCTGATCCTCATGCCCCCAGGGTAGCCAGGCCCCTGCCGGTGGCCGTCAGCCCTGGTCAGCGCCGAGGCCAGCCGCCACGCTGGAAGCCGGGCACGACGTCGGCCCGCATCGGCCGCCGTCGTCCTCCGCCCCCGATCCGCGCGGCACCGCGCGGCACGTCGACACCACAGGAGCAGACGCGATGACCACCCAGCAGCCCGACATCCCCGGCACGCCGGGGCCGATCACCCCCGACCTCGAGGAGCACACCGCCCTCACCCACCCGGACCAGCCCGTGGCCGTCCCGGCCCCGGACCAGCGCGGTCCGGCACAGGTCTCCCCCACCGGCCAGGACACCGGCGCCGACCCCGCGACCGCCGCGCAGGGCTGCCCGTACCTGACCACCGCGCACGGCGTCCGCCTGCAGGACTCGGACCACTCGCTCAAGGCCGGCCGCCGCGGCCCCACCCTGCTGCAGGACCACCACCTGCGGGAGAAGCTCAGCCACTTCGACCACGAGCGCATCCCCGAGCGCGTGGTCCACGCCCGCGGCGCCGGCGCCCACGGCGTGTTCCGCGGCTACGGCACCGCCGCGAAGATCAGCCGGGCCGGGCTCTTCGCCAAGGACAAGGAGACGGAGGTGTTCGTCCGCTTCTCCACCGTGGCCGGCTCCCGCGGCTCCATGGACCTGGCCCGCGACACCCGCGGCTTCGCCACCAAGTTCTACACGGACGAGGGCACGTGGGACCTGGTGGGCAACAACATCCCCGTGTTCTTCGTGCAGGACGCCATCAAGTTCCCGGACGTGGTGCACTCGGTGAAGCCGCACCCGGACCGCGAGATCCCGCAGGCGCAGTCCGCGCACGACACGTTCTGGGACTTCGTGTCCCTGCACACCGAGGCCCAGCACCACACCCTGTGGAACATGTCCGACCGCGGCATCCCGCGCTCCTACCGCATGATGGAGGGCTTCGGCGTCCACACCTACCGCCTGATCGCGGCGGACGGCTCCACCGTGCTGGTCAAGTTCCACTGGAAGCCGATGCTCGGCGTGCACTCCGTGACCTGGGAGGAGGCGCTGCTCACCAACGGCATGGACCCGGACTTCCACCGGCGTGACCTCGCCGACGCCATCGAGGCCGGCGCCTTCCCCGAGTGGGAGCTCGGCGTGCAGGTGTTCGAGGACAACGAGGAGCAGATGTTCGAGGGCATCGACCTGCTCGACCCCACGAAGCTGGTCCCGGAGGAGCTCGCCCCCGTGCAGCCCCTCGGCCGCATGACGCTGAACGCCAACCCGTCCAACTACTTCGCGGAGACGGAGCAGGTGGCCTTCAACCCGGCCAACCTCGTGCCCGGCATCGACGTCACCAACGACCCACTCCTGCAGGGCCGCCTCTTCTCCTACCTGGACACGCAGCTCACCCGCCTCGGCGGGCCGAACTGGAACCAGCTGCCCATCAACCGCCCGCACGCCCCGGTCAACGACATGCTGCGTGACGGCTTCCACCAGAGCGCCGTGCATCGCGGCGTGGCGCCGTACCGGCCCAACTCGCTCGACGGCGGCCTGCCGTACGAAACCCCCGCGGACGACCACGCGTTCATCGAGCACCCGGAGCCGCTGCCGGCGTCGGTGAAGGAGCGCGCGCACGCCGCGTCCTTCGACGACCACTTCTCGCAGGCGCGCCTGTTCTTCCTCTCCCTCTCCGAGGTGGAGCGCGAGCACGTGGCGCAGGCGTACACGTTCGAGCTCGGCAAGTGCTACGAGCAGACCATCCGCGAGCGCCAGCTGGCCCACCTCGCCGCGATCGACACGCGACTGGCCCAGCAGGTCGCGGACGGCCTGGGCATCCCCGTTCCCGCGCCGACCGAGACCCCGGCCGACGTGCAGCCCTCCCCCGTGCTGTCCCAGATCGGCGGCGCGTGGCCGCTCGACGGCCGTCAGGTCGGCGTCGTGGTGGGCGAGTCCGTGGACGAGAAGGAGCTGGACGCCCTCGTGCAGGGCATCCACGGTGCGGGCATGGTCCCGCTGGTCATCGCGCCGAAGGGCGGCCCCGTGGCCGGGGAGATCGTGGCCCAGCGGACCTACCTGACCGCCGCGTCCATCGAGCTGGATGCCGTGGTCGTGGCCTCGCCGGCGGCCCCCGCCGCCGACGCCGCCCCCGGCCTGGACCAGAAGGCCGGCGCCGCCGACCCCGAGGCGGTGGACCCGCGCGTCGTCAAGGTGCTGCAGGAGATGTGGCGCCACTCCAAGGCGATCCTCGCCCTCGAGCCGGCGGAGGCCGTCCTCGCGGCCGCCCAGGTGTCCGGCAAGGGCGTCGAGTCCGCGGCGGACGGCGCCTCCGCCGTCAGCCGGCTGACGGAGCTGCTGCCCGCGCACCGCGTGTGGGACCGCTTCCCGACGACGGGCCGCCTGGCCGACTGACCGGCGGACCCCCGGGCGCTTTCGAACGTGAGATAGGGCCTATCTCACGTTCGAAAGCGCCCATTCGCCCTCTTTCACGTTCGAAAGTGCAGGCCAGGGCGGGCCGGGCCGGGGCGGCGGGCCGGGTCAGTCCTCGATGAGGTCCCGGACCTGGACCACCTGGTCGCGGCCCGGGCCCACGCCGATCGCGGAGATCCGGCACCCGGAGAGCTTCTCGAGGGCCTCCACGTAGCGCTGGGCGTTCAGCGGCAGGTCGGTGAACGCGCGGGCACCGGAGATGTCCTCGGTCCACCCGTCGAAGTGCTCGTACACCGGCTTCGCGTGATGGAACTCGGTCTGGGTCATGGGCATGCGGTCGTGGCGCACGCCGTCCACCTCGTAGGCCACGCACACCGGGATCTTCTCGATGCCGGTGAGCACGTCCAGCTTGGTGAGGAAGTAGTCCGTGAAGCCGTTGATCCGCGCGGCGTAGTGGGCCATGACGGCGTCGTACCAGCCGGTGCGCCGCGGGCGGCCGGTGTTCACGCCGAACTCGCCGCCGGTGGTGCGCAGCTGCTCGCCCATCTCGTCGAAGAGCTCCGTGGGGAACGGGCCGGCGCCGACGCGCGTGGTGTAGGCCTTCACGATGCCGATGGTGCGGGAGAAGCGGGTGGGGCCGATGCCCGCGCCCACGGCCGCGCCGCCGGCGGTCGGGTTGGACGAGGTCACGAACGGGTAGGTGCCGTGGTCCACGTCCAGATAGGTGGCCTGGCCGCCCTCCATGAGCACCACCTTGCCCTCGTCCAGGGCGTCGTTGAGCAGGTTCACGGAGTCCACGACCATGGGGCGCAGGCGGTCCGCGTAGCCCAGGAAGTACTCGGCGATCTCGTCCACGGTGACGGCGCGGCGGTTGTAGAGCTTCACCAGCAGCTCGTTCTTCTGCCGCAGGGCGCCCTCGATCTTCTGGCGCAGGATCGACTCGTCGAAGATGTCCTGCACGCGGATGCCCAGGCGGGCCACCTTGTCCATGTAGGTGGGGCCGATGCCGCGGCCGGTGGTGCCGATCGCACGCTTGCCCAGGAACCGCTCGGTCACCTTGTCCATGGTCTGGTGGTACGGCGCCACGAGGTGGGCGTTGGCGGAGATCTTCAGGTGCTC
The DNA here is from genome assembly GCF_022664405.1 of Micrococcus luteus. Classification (NCBI taxonomy): domain Bacteria; kingdom Bacillati; phylum Actinomycetota; class Actinomycetes; order Micrococcales; family Micrococcaceae; genus Micrococcus; species Micrococcus luteus. The sequence continues at coordinate 75,515 of NZ_JAKRLB010000008.1, forward strand.
GCACGAGTGGCCGCGGGACTCGAGCCCGTCGATCTCCTCGAACAGCGCCTCCAGGTTCACCACCACGCCGTTGCCGATCACCGGCACCGCGTTGGGCGAGAGGATGCCGGCGGGCAGCAGCTTGAGCTCGAACTTCTCCCCGTTGACGACGACGGTGTGCCCGGCGTTGTTGCCGCCGTTCGGCTTGACGACGTAGTCCACTCGCCCGCCCAGCAGGTCGGTGGCCTTGCCCTTGCCCTCGTCGCCCCACTGGGCTCCGACGATCGCGATCGCTGGCATCTGCATCTCTCCTCAGGGCGGCGGGTCGTCCCGGACCGGCCCGTACATGGAAAACGCCCCCTTGCGGTGCGCACGGAGGCCGTACCCCCGAATCCTACCAGCGTGACGGATGCCACCCTCTGGCTACGCTGACGCCATGAGCACCGCAGCGCCCCACACCCAGCACTCGGACTTCCCCTCCCCGACCCCCACCCGCAAGGGTCCGAGCGTGGGCACGTGGCGTCCCTGGGCCGTGCTGCCGTGGGCGCTGGCCCTCCTCGCCCTGCCCTTGATCGCGCTCGCCCTGCGCTCCAACTTCGGCGCGAACGGCTGGATGACGGTCATCTACATGGTCTTCGGCGCCCTGCCCCACGAACTCGTCCTCATGGTCCTGGTGGGAAGCCTGTTCCTCCTGCCCCGCGTGAACCCGCAGGATGAGCAGCGGGGCGGCATCCGGCTGGGGCGCCTGCTGCACACGCTGCTGGGCGTCTCCTGGGGGTCCTTCGCGCTGGCCGCGATCATCTTCCCCGACGGCGGCGACCACCCGGACTCCGGCGCCACGACCCCGGTGCTCATGGACCTGCTCGGCACGAGCACCGCGATGGACGTCGGCATCGTGGGCGGCCTCGCCCTCGTGGCCGTCAGCGCGGTCACCGGTCTCGCGGTGATCGTGGTGTGCGTGGTGCGGCGGATCCGCGCCGTTCGCTGAGCACGCTCCCGACGACGGCGGTCAGCGCGGGTTCAGGCGTTGGCGGGCTCGGCCGTGCCCGCGCCCCGGCGGCGCAGCTCGGGCTTCACGGTGCCCTCGGCGCCCGTGTCGGGGCGGACGTCCTCTGCGGCCCCGGCCTCCGCAGTGACGGCCGCACCGGAGCCGCACGGGCCGGCGTCGTCCGTGCCGCCGCAGCAGCCGCCGGCCGGGGCGCCGTCGTCGGCCGCGGCCTGCTGTGCACGCTCCTCGGCGCCGAGCACGGTGAAGCCGGCGTCGGCGATCATCTGCAGATCCGCCTCGGCGTCCTGGCCCTCGGAGGTGAGGTAGTCGCCGAGGAAGATCGAGTTGGCCACCTGCAGGCCGACCGGCTGCAGGGAACGCAGGTGCATCTCGCGGCCGCCGGCGATGCGCAGCTCCTTGTCCGGGCAGGCCAGGCGGACCATGGCGAGGATCCGGAGGCACTCGAGCGGGGTGAGCTGCTGGTGGCCCTGCAGCGGGGTGCCGTCGAAGGGCATGAGGAAGTTGACGGGGATGGAGTCGGAGTCCAGGTCGCGGAGCGCGAGGACGGCCTCGACGAGCTGCTCGTGCGTCTCCCCCATGCCCGCGATCAGGCCGCTGCAGGAGGACAGGCCGGCGGCGCCGGCGCGCTGCACGGTGTCCACGCGCTGCTCGTAGGTGTGGGAGGTGCAGATGGACTCGTAGTGGGACTCGGCCGTGTTGAGGTTGTGGTTGTAGGCGTCGACGCCGGCGTCCTTGAGCTTCTCGGCCTGGCCGTCCTTGAGGAAGCCGAGGCACGCGCACACCTCGACGTCCGGGTGCTGGGCCTTGAGGTCGCCGACCATGCCGGCCACGCGGTCGACGTCGCGATCCGTGGGGCCGGTGCCGGAGGCGACCATGCACACGCGCGAGGCGCCGCCGGCGATGCCCAGGCCCGCCTGGCGGACGGCCTCCTCCGGCTTGAGCCACGTGTAGCGCAGGATCTCGGCCTCGGTGCCGAGACGCTGGGAGCAGTAGGTGCAGTTCTCCGGGCAGAGGCCGGTCTTGAGGCTGACCAGGTAGTTGACCTTGACGGTGCGGCCGAAGTGCTTCTCGCGCAGGCGCGAGGCCGCCGCGACGATGCGGAACGTGTCCGCGTCCGGGGCGTCCAGCACAGCGACGGCCTCCTCAGCGGTAAGCACGTGGCCCGCCTCGATGCGGTCCACGAGGGCCTCGGGGTCGAGGGCGGCGGGGCGGGGGTCGACGGCGGGGGCGTCCTGGGTGGCGGTCATGATGGCCTCTCCGGTGGGCGGGGCTCGGCCCCGGGCGGGTCTGACCCGAGGGACTCTAACAGTGTTCATTGAACAGTGTTCAGGAGCGCGGGACCATGACCCCGACGTCAGCGCCTGCGCCGGTCCAGAGGGACCGGCTCGGGCCGAGGCTGCTCCTCGAGCGTCGTCGTCGCCGCGAGGATGCCGTGGGCGGCGGCAGCGAGCACCGCGCCGAGCAGACCGGCCACGACCGCCCGGACGCCGGCGTCGCCGATCACGTTCAGCGCCAGCCCCGGAATGACCGCGGCCCCCATCAGCAGCATCACCCACGCGGTGGAGCCGGCTCCGGCGTCGAACACGTTGCGGCGAGCCTGCTCCGCCTCGACCCGGTGATGCACCCCTCGCAAGGCGAGCATCGCTCCGAGGGCCGTGACGGCCACCAGCGTCAGACCCCAGCCCAGCCCCAGGTCCTGCCGCAGCCCCGCGAACACACCGGTCGAACCCACCAGGGCAGACGCCACACCGATGCGCCACCGCCACTCACGCTCATTCCCCACCCGGCTCACAGCCCCCTGCTGGCACACGGCCCTCGGCGGTGGAGCGGCAGATCATGCGGTCGTGGCCGCCGGGATCACTCCTGCGTAAGGGGCGAATGGAACTCCGAGGCGAGCATCGCGTAGGTGGCACCATCCACCCAGCCGCGCGTGAGATGCAGAGACTCCTCCTTGAACGTGCCCTCGTGACGCATCCCCACCTTCTCCATGATGCGCAGACTCGGAGCGTTGTCCGCGAAGGCATGAGCCTCCACGCGTCGCACACCCAGATCGTCGAACGCGAAGCCCAGCAGGGCTCGCGCAAGCTCGGTGCCATAGCCCTGCCCGGCCTGGCGCGGATCGATCGTCCAGCCGATCTCGGCCTGGGCGTCCCGGCCTTCCTCCCGCGGGCCGCCCTGACTCCACGCGTCCCGCACCGCGACCTTCCCGACACCGACGATGACGTCTCCGGCCCGCACGGTGAGGCGGTCCCCCGCCCCGAGGTAGGACTCGCGCAGCGCGTTCTCACTCTCCGGGCGGCCGGAGGTCCACGACCACACCTGCTCGAGACGGCAGAAGCTCCACACGGCGGGCGCATCGAGACCCCGGAACGGAGTGAGGGTCAGCCGGCGGGCTCGCAGCGGGAAGCAGACGCCTCGACTCGCGGCGAGCTCCAGGAGAGGGGTGGCCATGACAGACAGGGTACGAACAAGAGTCCTCGAGTCAGCCCCCGGACAGACCAGTGCCCACACCCTGCGTCGATGCCAGGTCCACGCGGTCTGCCAGGGCCCGTTGACCTCGGGCAGATCCCGCCACGGAGTCCCGCACCTGCACCGGCAGATGATCGCTTCGACCATCGTGTGGACATTCGAGAAGGGTCGACCCTGCCGGCCCGTGCGGTCTGGAGCAGCGGGGCGATCAGCTCCGATCGGGCATCGGAGACGACGTGCAACCGGGACATGGCTCCCCGGATCTCAGCGGGTCCCTGGAGCCATTCTCAGACACGCCCTAGGCCATCTCCAGCGCCGAGGCCCGCCTCACAACAGAGGAGGTCCTCGCTGCTCACTCCGGCCGGGCCGGCCGACGTCGTCGTGGGCTGGGGTGACGGCCTGTCCGGACTGCTGGCGTTCATCACGCAGATGGCGCTCGTGCTCATGCTCGGCCACATCCTGGCGAACACCGGTCCGGTGCGCCGCCTGCTCGCCCGGCTCGCCAGCATTCCCCGCACGCCCCTGGCCGCCTACATCTTCGTGTTCGTGGTGGCGGCGGCCTCCCTCATCACGTGGGGCCTGGGCCTGGTGGTCGGTGCGCTGCTGGCCAAGGAGGTCGCGGCGCAGGCCCGTGAGCGCGGGCTGGTCCTGCACTTCCCGATGCTGGTGGCCGCCGGGTTCTCCGGGTTCGTGGTGTGGCACATGGGGTACTCGGGCTCCGGCCCGCTGACGGCCGCCACCCCCGGTTCGTTCCTCACGGAGAGCCTGGACGGCCGGACGGTCCCGGTCTCGGAGACCACCTTCTCCTGGTGGAACATCACCGCCGCCGTGGTGACCGTGCTCGTCGTGGCCCTGGCCCTGTTCCTCGTCGCCCCGCGCGCCGGGGACCGGATCGTGGAGCTGGAGATCGACGCGCGGGACCAGGACGCGGTGTCCGCACCGGAGATCGAGACGCCGGCGGACCGTCTCGACGCCTCCCGTGTCCCCACGCTCCTCGTCGGCGCCATGCTCGTGACCTATCTGGTGATGCACTTCGTCGGCGGCGGCACCCTCACCCTGGACATCGTCAACTGGTCCTTCCTCGCGCTGATCCTGCTGCTGGTGCGCAGCCCGCACGAGCTGATCGGCCTCACCCAGGGGGCCGCGTCCAACGTGGGCGAGATCCTGCTGCAGTTCCCCCTCTACGCGGGCATCCTCGGCATGATGACGACCACCGGCCTGGTGGCGGTGCTCTCGGACGCCTTCGTGGCGATCTCGAACCCGGTGACGTTCGGCCTGCTGGCGTTCCTGGCCGCGGGCCTCGTGAACTTCTTCGTCCCCTCCGGCGGCGGACAGTTCGCCGTGCAGGGCCCGATCATGCTCCAGGCCGGCGACGCGCTCGGCGTGGACCCGGCCATCACCATCATGGCCGTCTCCTACGGCGACCAGTGGACCAACATGATCCAGCCGTTCTGGGCGATCCCCCTTCTGGCGATCGCCGGCCTGAAGATGCGCGACATCCTGGGGTACACCACGGTCGTGCTGCTCGCGTCGGGGCTCGTCTTCGGCGGCACACTCCTGCTCGTCTCGCTCTGAGCCGGCCGGCCGATGCGGGCCGGGTCCGGACAGACGAAGGACCCCGGGATCACCGGGGCCCTTCGCCTGTCATCACTCGCACCTTCATCACTCGCACCTCGATGAAGTGGTTCCACCGTACGAACCGAGCATGGGCGCAGCCGTCACGCAGCCTGGCAGTTGCCTGGCAATGGCCGCCTCAGCCCAGTGCACCGCCGGACTCGGCCAGGTAGCACGTGCCGCACAGAGACTCGTAGGTCACCTGAACACCGTCGATCGCCACCTGGTCCCCCTCGAACACGAAGTGCTCGGCGCCCGTGGTCGGGTCCACGACCTTGCGCGTGTTGAACACCGCCTTCCGGCCGCACCGGCAGATGGTCTTCAGCTCCTCGAGGGAGTGCGCCAGCTCCAGCAGCCGCGCGGAGCCCGGGAAGGAGCGGGTGCGGAAGTCGGTGCGCAGCCCGTAGGCGATCACGGGGACGCCGTCGAGCACGGCGATGCGCAGCAGGTCGTCCACCTGCGCCGGCTCGAGGAACTGTGCCTCGTCCACGAGCAGACACGCCACGGGCGGAGCCTCCACGTGCCCCACGAGGGCGTCCGGGTCGTCACCGGTGGCGTGCCGGCGGAACAGCTCCCGCACGTCCGCTCCCGCCGGGACGAGGAAGTCCACGGCGCGGGTCACACCGAGGCGGGACACGACGTCGCCCTCCCCCTTCACGTCGACCTCCGGCTTGGCCAGCAGCACCCGCTGGCCGCGCTCCTCGTAGTTGAAGGCGGCCTGCAGCAGGCCCGTGGACTTGCCGGAGTTCATGGCCCCGTAGCGGAAGTAGAGCTTGGCCACGGCTCCGCTCAGCCCTGGGCGCGGCCCTGGTCGGCCTCGATCTGCTCCGCGGCCGTGGGGTCCGAGTCCCGCAGGAAGGTGCGGATGCGCTCGACCTCCTCGGACTCCCCGATCCCGGCGGCCGCGCGGCCCAGCGCGTACAGGGCGCGCAGGAAGCCGCGGTTGGGCTCATGGGCGTACGGCACCGGGCCGGCGCCGCGCCACCCCGCCCGGCGCAGCGCGTCCAGGCCCCGGTGGTAGCCGACGCGGGCGTACGCATAGGAGTCCACGGTCCGACCCTCGGCCCACGCGTCCTCCGCCATGAGCGCCCACACCAGGGAGGACTCGGGCGCCACCGGCACGATGTCCTCGGGCAGGTCACCTGCCTCGAGCCGGGCCAGCACCTCCGGCTCCTCCGGCAGGCGCGTGGCCGGCGGCTCCATCAGGTTCTTGCCGATCAGGGACTCGGACATGGGATGCCTCTTCTCCTCGCGGACGATGCGGTCGCGGCCGAGTCTATCGACGGCGCCGGACGCCGGACGGATCGCCGTCCCCGCGTCCAGGACGGTCCGGTACCGTAGGCGCAGCGTCCGTCCGCCGCCCCACGCTCCCGGGGCCGGGCCGCCGATGCCGTCGAAGGAGCCTCCATGACCCACCCCGCGCCCGCCCGCCGCCGTGCCCCGCTGGCCGTCGGCGTCGCCGCCCTCGCCCTCGCCCTGGCCGGCTGCGGCTCGGCCGGCCAGTCCGGTGAGCCCGCCTCGTCGACCGCCGCGGCGCCCAGCGGATCGGCGGCCTCGGCCGCGGCCGGCTCGGCCACGGAGAGCCCCACCGACCCCGCGTCCGCCGCGGCGTCCCGCGTCCGTGAGGCCCTCGCGTCGGAGTCCGCCGAGGGCACCCCGCGCGCCGAGCCGCGTCAGGCGTTCGAGACCGTCGGCCCGGGCATCAAGGACGGCGCCGCCACCGAGGCCTGGAAGAACACGGCCGCGGTCCGCAACGACACCGTCTCCGTGATGGACTGCACGCGCGACGTCCTGGACCAGCGCACCCTGGACGCCGTCGCCACGCACATCCCGGACAGCTCGAACATCGAGATCGTGCAGCTGTTCGCCTCGCAGGACGAGACCCACGAGTTCCTCACCTGCGTCTACAACGGCTACTTCGAGTACAGCCCCGGCATGCCCCTGGCGCAGGTCCACTACCAGCACAACCTCGACGGCTCCCGCCTGGAGTGGTGCCAGGAGGAGCCCGCCGCCGTGGCGGACGAGTACACGTTCGACCCGAAGACCGGCAAGGGGCTGCTCGCCCTGCTGCGCCCCGGCATGGTCGGCGGCCAGGACGGCGCCCCCCTGCTGCCCCAGCGCACCGCGTGGGCCTGCTCCGAGGACGGCAGCGAGATGGTCTCCGTGACCATGGGCTCCATGGAGGGCTTCGGCGACGCCAACGGCGGCCTCACCCAGGTGAAGAACTCGCCGGTCGCGCAGAGCACCACCCTCGTCACCGAGACCCGCGACCACCTCGCGGACACCGTGCTGAAGGACGCCGGGGACTTCCAGGAGGTCATCAAGCTCAGCTCGCCGTTCTTCCTGAACGCGCAGATGGACGAGGAGACCCTGGCCCAGGCCCGGGAGATCCCCACCGGCCGCGTGCCCGACGAGCTGCTGAACAACCAGTCCACGATCGACCGCCCCGAGGGCGCCCCCGGCCCCGTGGCCCCCGGCCAGCCGCCGCGGCCGTTCCAGGGCGCCGCGCGGGAGGCCGCCGAATCCCAGCGGGCCGCGGAGGCGTCCGCCTCGGCGTCGGCCAGCCCGTCACCGACGAAGTCGGCCTCGGCCTCGGCCTCGCCGTCCCCCTCCACGTCCGGGGAGTGACGTCCCGGCACGACGACGGCCGGTCACCTCGTGAGGTGACCGGCCGTCGTCGTGGGGCCCGGCGGATCAGGCCTTCGCCGCGGCGTCGTCCTGACTGGCGAAGTGCCGGCGGTACGCGCCCAGGGTGAGGAACGCCGGGTACTCCGGCGGCAGGGCCGACTCGCAGAACACGCGCACCGCGTCCTCGAACCGGTGGCCCTCGGGCAGCGGGCCGGCGAGGATCCGAGCGTGCTCCTCGCGGATCAGCTGCTCCATCCAGCCGCGGTTGGCGGTCCGCACGCCGCCCTCGGTCAGCTGCACACCGGTGCCGTTGTGGGCCCACTGCCAGATCTGGGACCGGGAGATCTCCGCCGTGGCGGCGTCCTCCATGAGTCCGTGGATCGCGGCGGCGCCGTTCCCCCGCAGCCAGGACTCGATGTAGCGGATCCCGACCTCGATGTTCATCCGCACGCCGGCCTCGGTCACCGAGCCCGTGGTCGCGGCGACGTCGAGCAGGGCGGCCTCGTCCGGCTCCACGTCCTCGCGACGGCGGGTGCGGATCTGGTTCGGGGCCTCGCCGAGCACGGCGTCGAACTCCTCCCGGGCGACCGGCACGAGGTCCGGGTGCGCCACCCACGAGCCGTCGAAGCCGTCGCCGGCCTCGCGGGCCTTGTCCGCGCGCACCTTCTCCAGCGCGGCGGCGTTGGCCTCCTCGTTCCGGCGGTCCGGGATCACGGCGGACATGCCGCCGATCGCCGAGGCGCCGCGCCGGTGGCAGGCCCGGACCAGCTGCTCCGTGTAGGCCCGCATCATCGGCTGGGTCATGGTCACCTCCGAGCGGTCCGGGAGGACGAACTCGGCCCCGCGGTCCCGGAAGTTCTTGATGATGGAGAAGATGTAGTCCCAGCGGCCGGCGTTGAGGCCCGCGGCGTGGTTGCGCAGCTGGTACAGGATCTCCTCCATCTGGAACGCCGCGGTGATCGTCTCGATCAGCACGGTGGCCCGGATGGTGCCCTGGGGGATGCCCAGCTCGTCCTGCGCCGCCACGAACACGCAGTTCCACAGCCGCGCCTCGAGATGGGACTCGAGCTTGGGCAGGTAGAAGTACGGGCCGTGGCCGCGGCGGATCAGCTCGTGGGCGTTGTGGAAGAAGTACAGGCCGAAGTCCACGAGGGCGCCGGCCATCGGCTCGCCGTCCACACGGATGTGGTCCTCGATGAGGTGCCAGCCGCGCGGGCGGACGATGATGGTCGGCCGGTCCGTGAGCTCGCGCTCGCGCAGCCGGTACTCCTTGCCCTCGGGGGAGGTGAAGTCGATCTGGTCGCGGATCGCGTCGAACAGGTTGACCTGCCCGTCCAGCATCCGGTCCCAGGACGGCGTCGAGGAGTCCTCGAAGTCGGCGAGCCAGCCCGAGGCGCCCGAGTTGAGGGCGTTGATCGTCATCTTCCGATCCACGGGGCCGGTGATCTCCACGCGGCGGTCCTGCAGGCCGGGGGCCAGCGGCGCCACACGCCAGGAGTCGTCCTCGCGGACCCGGCGGGTGGACCGCAGGTAGTGCGGGTTCCATCCGTCGGTGATGCGGCGCTGGGTGTACTCCCGCTCCTCGAGCAGCCGCCGGCGGCGGTCCTCGGCCAGCCGGTGCAGGCGGCCGAGGAACGCCAGCGCCTCGTCCGTGAGGATCTCGGCCTGCCGCCCGTCGACCGGCCCGTGGACGGTCACCACGGGGGCGGCGCCCTCGGGGATGACGACGGGGATGGCCTGGGTGCTCACGTCATGCGGCAGGGGCGTGTGCTCCCGAACGTCGTCGGCATGGATCTCGTGCAGGGTGGGGGTCGTGGTCTGCGGGCTCATGGGACTGCCTCCTCGCGGTCTCGGCTGAGCGGATCAGTGGAACTGGCCGGACTCCGTGGAGCCCGCCAGGGCCACCGTGGAGCTGTCCGGGTTGATGGCGGTGGACACGGCGTCGAAGTAGCCGGTGCCGACCTCGCGCTGGTGCTTGGTCGCGGTGTAGCCGCGGGCCTCGTCGGCGAACTCGCGCTCCTGCAGCTCGACGTACGCGGACATCTGGCGCTCGTTGTATCCCTTGGCCAGGTCGAACATCGAGTGGTTCAGGGCGTGGAAGCCGGCCAGCGTGATGAACTGGAAGGTGTAGCCCATGGCGCCCAGCTCGCGCTGGAACTTGGCGATGGTGTCGTCGTCGAGGTTCTTCTTCCAGTTGAACGACGGCGAGCAGTTGTAGGCCAGCATCTGGTCCGGGAACTCGGCCTTGACGGCCTCGGCGAACTTCCGGGCCAGCTCGAGGTCCGGGGTGCCGGTCTCCATCCAGATCAGATCCGAGTGGGGGGCGTAGGCCTTGGCGCGGGCGATGCAGGGCTCGACGCCGTTGCGGACCTTGTAGAAGCCCTCCGCGGTGCGCTCACCGGTGATGAACTCGGCGTCGCGCTCGTCCACGTCCGAGGTGATCAGGGTGGCCGCCTCGGCATCAGTGCGGGCGATGATCACGCTGGGCACGTCGGCGACGTCGGCGGCCAGGCGGGCGGCGTTGAGCGTGCGGATGTGCTGGCCGGTGGGGATGAGCACCTTGCCGCCGAGGTGGCCGCACTTCTTCTCGGAGGCCAGCTGGTCCTCCCAGTGCACACCGGAGGCGCCGGCGGTGATCATCGACTTCATGAGCTCGTAGGCGTTGAGCGGGCCGCCGAAGCCGGCCTCGGCGTCGGCCACGATCGGCACGAGCCAGTCCTCGACGCTGCTGACGCCCTCGGCGTGCTCGATCTGGTCCGCGCGCAGCAGGGCGTTGTTGATGCGGCGCACCACCTGCGGCACGGAGTTGGCCGGGTACAGGGACTGGTCCGGGTACGTGTGGCCGGAGAGGTTGGCGTCCGCGGCGACCTGCCAGCCGGAGAGGTAGATGGCGCGCAGCCCGGCCTTGACCTGCTGGACGGCCTGGTTGCCGGTGAGGGCGCCGAGGGCGTTGGTGAACTCACCGCGGGCGTTCTCGTCCTTCAGCTGGGTCCACAGCTTCTCGGCGCCGCGGCGGGCCAGCGTGTGCTCCTCCTGGATGCGGCCGCGGAGACGGACGACGTCCTCGGCGGTGAAGCTGCGCTCGACGCCGGCCCAGCGGGGGTTGTTGTCCCAGTCGTGCTGGAGCTGTTCGGCGGAGGCGGGAGTGGAGTGGTGGGGCTGGGTGGTCATGACGTCCTCCTGAGGATCGGTCCGGTTCGTGAAGGGTTCGGTGCGACGTGTCCGTCGCTGCCGTTGACATCCACCTTGGCCCCGGGCAAGGCCCTCTGGAGCACAAAATCGGTGGAAACTCCGGCTGTTCCTGCCACTGGGTCAGAACGTGACGGTCCTTGCGCCCCCATGTGGCCTGGATCACGGCAACGGCCCCCCGCTTGTCAAGAATGTGACTTTCTTTCCGAAACACGTGATCTCCTCCCCGGTTCCGTCTACAGTTCCGCGCATGATGACCCGCCCGCTTCCCGAGGACAGCGCGACCGTGGACGCCGTCGCGCTGGGCCGCCGCGTTCGGCACCTGCGCAAGCAGGCCGGCCTCACCCTGGACCAGCTCGCGGAGCGCACGGGAGTGAGCGGCTCGCACCTGTCCCTCGTGGAGAACGCCCGCCGCGAGCCGCGGCTCTCGCTGGTCCAGCGGATCGCCGAGGTTTTGGGCGTGCCGGTCGAGGACCTGCTCACCGGCCGGGCCCCCACCCGGCGGGCCGAACTGGAGATCGAGGTCGAACGGTTCGCGCGCTCGGAGCACTACGCCTCCCTCGGCCTGCCGCCGCTGCGCATCGGGCCCCGCACCCCCACCGAGGTCCTCGAGGTGATCGCGGGGTTGGAGGCCGAGCTGCGCCGTCGCCTGGAGGAGCAGGCCGCCACCCCCGAGGAGGCGCGCCGCGCCAACGCCCAGCTGCGCGCCCAGATGCGCGCGGTGGACAACCACTACCCCGACCTCGAGGCCGAGGCGCATCGGCTGCTCGACGCGATCGGCCACACGGGCGGGCCGCTGGGCCTGCACGCGGTCTCGGAGCTGGCCGAGCACCTCGGCTTCACCCTGCGCTTCGTCCCGGACCTGCCGCACTCCACGCGCTCCGTCACGGACCTCAAGCACGGGCGCATCCACATCAGCGGCTCCCGCTCCTCAGACCATGACCGCCGCACCGTGGTGCTCCAGGCCCTCGCCGCCGCCGTCCTGGGCCACGGCGAGCCGCGGGACTACGAGGACTTCCTCGCCCAGCGTGTGGCGGTGAACTACCTGGCGGGCGCGCTGCTCATGCCGCAGCGGGCGGCGTCGTCGCTGCTGCGGGCCGCCCAGAAGCGCCGGGACCTGTCCGTGGACGACCTGAAGGACGCGTTCGGCGTCTCCTACGAGGCCGCCGCGCACCGGTTCACCAACCTGGCCACCGTGGACCTGGGCATCCGCTGCCACTTCCAGAAGGTCCACGAGACCGGGGTGATCCACAAGGCCTACGAGAATGACGGGATCGTGTTCCCCGCCGACCACACCGGTGCGATCGAGGGCCAGCAGGCGTGCCGGAAGTGGGGCGCACGGCAGGCGTTCTCCCGCAACGACCGGTTCCGCGCCCACGCCCAGTACACGGACTCGCCCAACGGGACGTTCTGGTGCACCTCGATGATCGAGAACGGCCCCGACGGACTGTTCGCCCTCTCCGTGGGCACCCCGTTCGAGCATGCCCGGTACTTCCGCGGCGCGGACACCCGCCACCGGGTCACCTCCACGTGCCCGGATCCGCGCTGCTGCCGCCGCCCCGACCCCGAGCTCGAGGCCGCGTGGGGCGGGCACGTGTGGCCCGCGGCCCGCATGCACGCGCATCTGCTGGCGGCCATGCCCACGCAGACCTTCCCCGGTGTGGACGAGCGCGAGGTCTTCGAGTTCCTCCAGGCCCAGGAGGAGCGGGAGGGCTGAGGACGACGCCGGCCCGCACCCTCACGCGAGGGTGCGGGCCGGCGCGGCGGACGGCGGGGTCAGCCGATGCTCTTGCCGGCCGAGTTCAGCTCGGTGCAGGCCTGGACCACGCGGGCGGCCATGGCCTCCTCGGCCTTGGCGCCCCACACGCGGGGGTCGTACTGCTTCTTGTCGCCGACCTCGCCGTCGACCTTCAGGACGCCGTCGTAGTTCTCGAACATGTGCCCGGCCACCGGGCGGGTGAACGCGTACTGGGTGTCCGTGTCCACGTTCATCTTCACGACGCCGTACTCCACCGAGTCGGCGATCTCCTGGGCGGCGGAGCCGGAGCCGCCGTGGAACACGAGGTCGAACGGGCGCTCCTTGCCGAACTTCTCGCCCACGGCCTGCTGGATCTCCTGCAGGATCTCCGGGCGCAGCTTCACGTTGCCCGGCTTGTAGACGCCGTGCACGTTGCCGAAGGTCAGCGCGGTGAGGTAGCGACCGTGCTCGCCGAGGCCGAGGGCCTCCACCGTGGCGATGCCGTCCTGGACGGTGGTGTAGAGCTTCTCGTTGATCTCGTGGGCCACGCCGTCCTCCTCGCCGCCCACGACGCCGATCTCCACCTCGAGGATCTGCTTGTTGGCGTGGGTGCGCGCGAGCAGCTCGCGGCCGATCCGCAGGTTCTCCTCGAGGGTCTCGGCGGAGCCGTCCCACATGTGGGAGTTGAAGATCGGGTCGCGCCCGGCCTTCACCTCGGCCTCCGAGGCGTCCAGCAGGGGCAGGACGAAGCCCTCGAGCTTGTCCTGGGGGCAGTGGTCCGTGTGCAGGGCGATGTTCACGGAGTACTTCTTGGCGACCTCGCGCGCGAACGCGGCGAAGGCCAGCGAGCCGGCGACCATGTCCTTCACGGAGGAGCCGGAGAAGTAGGCGGCGCCGCCGGTGGAGACCTGGACGATGCCGTCCGAGCCGGCCTCGGCGAAGCCGCGGATGGCGGCGTTCAGGGTCTGGGAGCTGGTGACGTTGATCGCCGGGAAGGCGAAGGCGCCGTTCTTGGCGGCGTCGATCATCTCGGCGTACTTCTCCGGGGATGCGATGGGCATGCTGCAGCTCCTAGGCGTCGTCGACTCGGGCAGGCGGGGGAGCGCGGCGAGCGCGACACCCTCGGGCACATCCTATCCGCGCGGCCGGACCCGCCCCAGGGTCCCGGACCCGACGGCGACGCCGGCCTGGGCACGACCCCGCCGTTTGCCTAGGGTGAGCGGCGTCACATTCGCATCCGAGAGACCGGAGACCGCCATGGCCCCCGCCCACCGCCCCTCCCGCCCCCTCGCCCTGGCCGCCGCCCTGGCTGTCGTCGCCGGGTTCGGCGCGCCACACGCGGCCCTGGCCCAGGAGTCCGCCCCGGCCCCGGACGCACCGGAGGTGAGCTCCGCCGTCGCGGACCTCTCGCAGCCGGCCACGACGGCCGAGGACGCCCGCTGGAACGCGGCCCGGGACACCCTGGCGGCGGCCTCGGCCGACGACCCCTTCTACCTGCCGCCCGCCACCGTGCCCGCGACCCCCGGCGCCCTGATCCGCACCGAGCCCACCGCCTTCTACCTGGACCCGGTGCGGCTGGTGCAGGTGCCGGCGCACGCCACGCGCATCATGTACGCCTCGCAGGATGCCCAGGGCCGACCCATCGCCGTGACCGGCACCGTGCTGACCCCCACCGCGCCCTGGACGGGCAGCGGCGAGCGTCCCGTGATCAGCTACGCGGTGGGGACCCAGGGGGCGGCGGACCGCTGCGCCCCCTCGCGGACCCTCTCGACCGGCGAACAGTACGAAGGCGTGGGGATCACCTCCCTGCTGAGTCGCGGCCACGCCGTGGTGGTCACCGACTACGAGGGCCTGGGCACCCCGGGCACGCACACCTACATGGTCCGGGAGGCCCAGGCGCACGCCGTCCTCGACGCGGTGCGCGCGGCCGCCCAGGTGTCGGGGTCGGGCGTCACCGCGACCGCGCCGGTCGCGCTCGCGGGCTACTCGCAGGGCGGCGGGGCGGCCGCGGCCGCCGCCGAGCTCGCGTCCGACTACGCCCCGGAGCTGGACCTCAAGGGCGCCTACGTGGGCGCCCCGCCGGCCGACCTCGTGCAGGTCGCGGACCGGATCGACGGCGGCCTGTACGCGGCCTTCCTGCTCTACGCGATGGCCGGGCAGCTCGCCGCGTACGACGTGGACCCGGCCACGCACCTCAACGAGACCGGCCTGACGGCCCTCGCCGGCGCGGCCGAGACCTGCATGGTGGGCAGCCTCGCCTACGCGCACCTCGACTCCGCCACACTGACCCACACGGGGCAGGACTTCCCTGAGCTCGTCCGCTCCGATGCCGAGCTGGCCGGGATCCTCGCCGAGCAGCGGATCGGCGCACCGGGCCGCCGTCCGGACGTGCCGGTGATGATCGCGCACTCCGTCACGGACGACGTCATCCCGTACCGCACCGGCCGCGACCTGGGCCGCCGCTGGTGCGCGGAGGGCGCGCGGGTGCGTTTCGACCCGCTCCTCACCCCGACCCACGTGGGCGGCCACGTGGCCTCGCTGCCGCGGATGGGGGCGTTCCTGGACGCGACCCTCGCCGACCGCTGGACCGCCGACTCGTGCGGGTGGTTCTGAGCCTCGGCTAGCGTCGGGGCCAGGACCGTCCCGCCCACCGAAGGAGCAGTCATGCGCGCCGAGCAGGTCACCGATCCCATCGCCTACCACGGCGAGGGCCCCGTCTGGGCCGCCTCGTGGGGCAGCGCCGCCGAGGGCGTGACCGCCGGCGGCGGCCTGCGCTGGGTGGACATGCTCGCCGGGGACGTCCTGTCCCTGCGCACCGACGGGACGGTGGACCGCACGCACGTCGGCGACGTGGCCGCCGCGCTGCGCCCGCGTGCGGGGGGTGGCGCCGTCGTCGCGGTGGAGCGGGGCTTCGCCCTGATCTCGCCCGAGGGCGAGCTGACGACGCTGCCCGAGCTGTGGGGCGCGGACGCCGGGATCCGGATGAACGAGGGCGGCTGCGACCCGGACGGCCGGTTCCACTGCGGCACCATGGCGTACGCCAAGACCCCCGGCGCGGCGAACCTCTACCGGCTCGCCCCCGGGCCCGACGGCGGCGCCGGCGAGGTGGACGTCGTGCTGACCGGCGCGACGACGTCCAACGGCCTGGAGTGGAGCCCCGACGGCACGCGGGCCTACTACAACGACACCCCCACACGGCAGGTGGCCGTGTTCGACTACTCCCGCGAGGAGGGCCTGACGAACCGCCGCGTGCTCGTGGACGTGCTCGACGGGGAGGGCAAGCCGGACGGACTCACCGTGGACGCCGAGGGCGGGATCTGGGTGGCCGTGATCAGCCACGGGCAGATCCACCGGTACACGCCCGAGGGGACGCTCGACGAGGTGGTCGAGGTGCCCGTGCAGAAGACGACGGCGTGCACCTTCGGCGGCGACGACCTCGGCACCCTCTACATCACCACCTCCTGGGAGAACCTGGAGCGCGGCGAGGACCCGCTGGCCGGGGCCCTGTTCGCCGTCCGCCCGGGGGTGACGGGTCTGCCGGCCCGGCCCTTCGCGGGCTGAGGCCGTCACGCCGCACGTCGTCGGCGCGGTCCTGCGCGGTCCTGCGCCGTTCTGCGCGGCGAGCCAGACGAATCTGCGGTCCAGAGGCTCCTTTCAGCGCGGAATCGTCTGGCTCGCGCCGGACTCAGGGGACGGCCGCGTGCTGCCGGATCCACGCGTGCATCGCGATGCCGGCGGCCACGCCCGCGTTGATCGAGCGGGTGGAGCCGTACTGCGCGATGGACAGCACCGCGCTCGACGCCGCGCGCACCTCCGCCGAGAGTCCCGGCCCCTCCTGCCCGAAGACGAGCACGCAGGCACGCGGGAAGTCGAAGGTCTCCACCGGCACCGACTCGGGGAACAGGTCCACGCCGAGCACGGGCAGCCCCTCCCCCGCCGCCCACCCGGTGAACGCCGCCACCGTCTCGTGGTGGCGCACGTGCAGGTACCGGTCGGTGACCATGGCGCCGCGCCGGTTCCAGCGGCGCCGCCCGATGATGTGCACCCCGGCGGCGTTGAACGCGTTGGCGGTGCGCACGACGGTGCCGATGTTCAGGTCGTGCTGCCAGTTCTCGATGGCCACGTGGAACGGGTGCCGCCGCGCGTCGAGGTCCGCGACGATCGCCTCGAGGCTCCAGTAGCGGTAGCGGTCGAGCACGTTGCGGCGGTCGCCAAGCGCGAGCAGCTCCGGGTCGTAGCGGGGGTCCTCCGGCCACGGGCCGGTCCACGGGCCGACGCCGACCTCGCGGGGCGCGGCGCCGTCCTCGGCCGGCGCGGGCTCGCTCAGCGGCCGGCCTCGGACCGGTCGACGGCGGCCCAGGCGGCCCCGGCGGACACCGCGGCCACGGAGAGCACCGCCGGCCACGCGCCGATCTTCTTGGCCAGCGGGTGGGAGGCGCCGAAGCCGCCGAGGTACAGGGCGGCCAGGCCCCCGGCGACGGCCGGCCCCCGCTTGGCCAGCCACGTCCGGCCGGCGTACAGGCCGGCGGCTGCCAGCACGACGCCGCCGAGCGGGCGGATGCCGGTCTCACGGGCGGTCAGGTAGCCGCCGATCAGACCGAATGCGGTGACCGGGGCCGTGGAGACGGCGTGGGCGGGGAGCAGGGTCTTGCCGTCGCGGACGACGGGCGGGGCATGGCGCGGAGTCTTCATGGCGCCACCGTAGCGCGCGCATCCTGGAATACGCCGGGGGCCACCGTCGGGGAGAATGTCCTGGTGAGCATGATCGACAACGCCGTGTACGTGGACGGGCGGCGCGTCCACGCCCCCTCCACCCTCGAGGACACCTGGGAGGAGTGCGAGCGCACCGGCGGCATGGCCTGGCTGGGCCTGTACCGCCCGGACGTGGCCGAGCTCCAAGCGGTCGCGGAGGAGCTGCGCCTGCACCCGCTCGCCGTCGAGGACGCCCTCGCCGGAGGCGAGCGCGCCAAGCTGGACCGCTACGGCGAGGACTCGTTCATGGTCCTGCACCCGGCCCGCTACATCGACCGCACCGAGACCGTGGAGTTCGGCGAGCTGAGCGTCTTCACCGGCGAGCACTACGTGGTGACGGTGCGCCACGCGGAGGAGCCGGACCTGGCCGCCGTGCGTCGGTCCCTGGAGACGGAGGGCCGCGAGCGTCTCGCGATGGGGCCGTGGCAGGTCACCCTGGAGATCCTGGACCGGGTCGTGGACGACTACTTCCCGGTGGCCGACGGCCTCGAACAGGACATCGCGGAGATCGAGGACCAGGTCTTCGCCGGCGACGGGCACGTCTCCCGGCGCATCTACGAGCTCTCCCGCGAGGTGCTGAACTTCCAGCACGCCATCCGCGCGCTGCCGTTCATCGTGGAGCAGCTCCAGGAGGAGGTGCGCACCCGCCTGCACGAGGACACCCGCCGCCTCGACGCCGACGGCCTGCCCCGGCGCGACGACGCCCACGCCTGGGAGGACGAGGAGCTCAGCGATCAGGCGCGCCTCGAGGTGGAGAACCTGCGCCGCCTGCGCGACGTCCACGACCACGCCGTCCAGATCAACGAGCGCGTGATGACCATGCGCCAGATGCTCAACAGCGCCCTCGAGCTGGACTCGACGCTGGCCTCGAAGCGGCTGGCCGAGCAGTCGATCGCCCAGAACGAGCAGGTCAAGCAGATCTCGTCCTGGGCGGCGATCATCTTCGCGCCGCAGCTGGTGGGCTCGGTGTACGGCATGAACTTCGACGGCATGCCCGAGCTGCACTGGGCGTTCGGCTATCCGTTCGCCCTGGGACTCATGCTGGCGGTGGCCCTCACGCTGTTCGTGCTGTTCAAGCGCGCGGACTGGCTCTAGGCGGGCGGCGCGCGGGGCCGTCCGAGGCTCAGTCGAGGCCGAGCTCGTCCTTGCCGAACGCGTACAGGTACGGCACCCCCGCTTCCTCGGCCACGCGTTCGGCGGCGCCGGTCGCACGGTCCACGATCACGGCCACGGCCTGGACGTCGCCGCCGGCGTTGCGCACGCCCTCGACGGCGGTGAGCGCGGAGCCGCCCGTCGTCGAGGTGTCCTCCAGCACGACGACGCGGCGGCCGTCCACGCCCGGGCCCTCCACCTGCCGGCCCATGCCGTACGACTTCTGCGCCTTGCGCACCACGAACGCGTCGAGCGCGCGGCCCGCGGCGCCGGCCTGGTGCATCATCGCGGTGGCCACGGGGTCGGCGCCCATGGTGAGACCGCCCACGGCGTCGAACCCGATCCCGTTCTCCTCGAGCAGGCGCAGCATCACGCGGCCGATCAGCGGGGCGGCCTCGTGGTGCAGGGTGACGCGACGCAGGTCCACGTAGTAGTCCGCCTCCTTGCCGGAGGACAGGGTCACGCGGCCGTGCACCACGGCCAGCTCCTGGATGAGCTGCTTGAGCCGCTCGCGGTCCTGCTCGGGCGTGGGGACGGTGGGGGTCTGCGCGTCGGTCATGCCGCCCATGCTAGTGCGGGCCCGACCGCCCCTGCCGCTTCCGTCCCGGCCTGGCTAGGCTCGGGTCATGAGCGAGATCCCGCACGACGACGCCGCCGTCCAGCACCCCTCCGGCCTGCCCCTGGCGCACTGGCTCACCCTCACCGAGGGCCTGATCGCGGCGCGCGTGGCCGAGAGCCTCGAGGAGCACGGCCTCACCCGCGCCCAGTGGCAGCTGCTGAACACCCTCACGGTGGCCCCGCAGTCCCGCGCCGAGCTCGAGGCCGGCTTCGAGGAGGAGCAGCGCGGCGCGGTGCCCGGTCAGATCGAGGAGCTGGTCGAGTCCCACTGGGTGACGGTCGAGGGCGACCTCTACACCCTCACCGCCACGGGCCGCACTGCGGGCGCCCGCGTGGGCGAGGCGGTCGAGGCCCTGCGTGCCGAAGCGACGGCGGACGTCCCGCGGGACCAGATCGACGACGCCGTCCGCGTCCTGCGCCGCATCGCCCGCAACCTGGGGCACCCGGACGCGTGAGCCGTCGTCGCCGACCGACCCTGTCCCCGTGCGCGGGGCCGGTCCTACGCTGACCGGCATGCGTGAACTCCAGCAGCGGATCATCGCCCAGCAGGGCGTCCTCCCCGAGATCGACCCGGCGGCCGAAGTCGAACGGCGCGTGGCCTTCCTCGCCGACTACCTCGCGGCCACGGGCGCGTCCGGCTTCGTCCTGGGCATCTCCGGCGGCGTGGACTCCACGGTGGGTGGCCGGCTGGCCCAGCTCGCCGTCGAGCGTCGCCGCGCCCAGCTCGGCGTCACGGACGCCGTCGCCCTGGGCGGCCCCGGCACCGCCCCGCCGGGTGAGGCGGGGGTGGGCGCCGACGTCGTGCCCTCCCGCGAGAACCCCCGGTTCACCGCCGTGCGCCTGCCCTACAAGGTGCAGCACGACGAGGCGGATGCCCGGGCGGCCATGGACTTCGTGGGTGCGGATCAGGACGTCACCCTGAACATCGCGGAGGCCGTGCAGGGTCTGGCCGCCGCCTTCGCTGAGGCCGTGGGGGAGCCGATCTCGGACTACAACCAGGGCAACGTGAAGGCCCGCATCCGCATGACGGCCCAGTACGCGGTGGCCGGCGCCCACGGGCAGCTGGTGATCGGCACGGACCACGCGGCCGAGGCCGTCACCGGGTTCTACACGAAGTTCGGCGACGGCGGCGCGGACGTCCTGCCGCTGGCCGGCCTGAACAAGCGGCAGGTGCGGGCGCTGGGCCGCGAACTCGGAGCCCCCGAGCCCCTGTGGAACAAGGTGCCCACCGCGGACCTGCTGGACGGCACGCCGGGCCAGACGGACGAGGCCGAACTCGGGATGACGTACGAGGACATCGACGACTACCTCGAGGGCAAGGACGTCCCGACCGAGGTCGCGGAGAAGCTCGAGGGCATCTGGCTCCGCAGCCGCCACAAGCGCACCACGCCGGTGACGATCCACGACGACTGGTGGCGCTGAGGCGCCGATCCCACGGTGTCCGCGCCCTTCGATAGCCTGGCCGGGTGAAGATCGCCACCTGGAACGTCAACTCCCTCCGTGCCCGCGCCGACCGCGTCGAGGCCTTCCTCGAGCGCCATGACATCGACGTCCTGGCCATCCAGGAGACCAAGTGCCGGGACGAGAACTTCCCGTGGGAGCTCTTCGAGCGCGCCGGCTACGAGGTGGTCCACAACGGCACCTCGCAGTGGAACGGCGTGGCCATCGCCTCCCGCGTCGGCCTGAGCGACGTGCAGCGCGGCTTCCCCGGCCAGCCGCACTTCGGCAAGGGCGGCGTGGACCCGCAGGAGGAGTCCCGCGCCATCGGGGCGACCGTGGGCGCCGAGGCGGCCGACGGCGTCGCCCCGGTCCGCCTGTGGAGCCTCTACGTGCCCAACGGGCGCGGCCTGGAGAACGAGCACATGGGCTACAAGCTCGAGTGGCTGCGCGTGCTCCAGGAGCACGCGGCCGAGCGCCTCGCCGAGGACCCGGACACCCGGCTCGCCCTGGCCGGCGACTGGAACATCGCTCCGCAGGACGAGGACGTGTGGGACATCGAGCTGTTCCAGCGCGAGGGCTACACGCACGTCTCCCCGGCCGAGCGCGCGGCGTTCCACGCGTTCGAGGACGCCGGGCTGGTGGACGTGGTGCGCCCGCGCCACCCCGGCCCCGGCGTGTACACGTACTGGGACTACACGGGCCTGGCCTTCCCCAAGAAGAAGGGCATGCGCATCGACTTCCAGCTGTGCTCCCCCGCCCTCGCACGGACGGTCACGGACGCCTGGATCGACCGCGAGGAGCGCAAGGGCAAGGGCGCCTCGGACCACGCGCCCGTGGTCGTCGAGCTGGGCTGAACCACGGACGAGCCCGCGATGACCCACGACGACGGCGGCCCGCCCCCGGGTGTCGCGCGCGGCACCGCGCACCTGCGCGTCTTCCAGCCGCTGGCCGCGTTCCCGGACGCGGTCCAGGCGCGGCTGATCGCCGGCGGCCACCGCACCCGTGCCGAGGTCGAGGCCGAGGCGGCCGAACGGGCCCGGCGTCGCCTGGCCCGGCCCGTGGCCGACCCGTTCCCGGAACCCGGTGAGGACGACCTGGTGCGGGTCCTCCAGGACGAGCACCGCTCCGCCTTCTACTGCCCGGACGAGCGGGGCCTGCGCGCCGAGATGGCCGCGGCCATGCTCGAGGAGACGATGCTGCCGCGGCTGCACGAGGCCGCCA
The DNA here is from genome assembly GCF_022664405.1 of Micrococcus luteus. Lineage (NCBI taxonomy): Bacteria > Bacillati > Actinomycetota > Actinomycetes > Micrococcales > Micrococcaceae > Micrococcus > Micrococcus luteus. Next base: position 97,324 of record NZ_JAKRLB010000008.1, read on the forward strand.
TCCCGCCGGCGGCGCGCGCCATGAACCGCGGCCGCGCGCTCGTGGCGCTCGAGGACGAGTGGGGCCTCTCCCCCGACCCGGACGCGGCGGGCCAGGACCCGCAGGACGAGGGCGGCGCGCCGGAGCACCACCGCGTGCAGACGCGCACGGCCACGTGGGGTGTGCCGCACGGCTGGCTCACGGTGTTCGACCCCGAGGAGCCGGTGAAGCGCCTCGTGGACGGCGAGCGCACGGCGTACCGGCGCGCCCCGATCGTGGCCGCCCGGGAGCGGGCCGGGCACGCGGCGGCGGTGCTCGCGCGGCACGCCCCGGATGCGGAGCTGATCGGCGAGCTCACGGTGATGGTGGAGTGGCTCGGCGCGTTCCACCCCGACTCGTGGATCGAGCTGGACTACGGCGGCCTCACGCGGCACGTGTGGCCGGACGACTCCGTCTTCGACCTGTGGACGCTCATCGACGCCCTCGAGGAGGGTGACGAGGCGACCGCCGGCGTCGCGCAGGAACGGCTGAACCGTCGCTGGGCCACCGTCGGGATGCTGGCCCGGCTGACCTGAGCCGGCCCGGCGCACCGGGGTGGGGCCGCCCCGAGGCGGCCGAGACGCACACCACGCCGCCGACGCCGCTCACGCGGGGCGCGCGCTCCCGCGTCGGGCCTAGGGTGGATCCCATGACCACGCAGCGCCTGAGCACCCCGCCCTCGGAAGCCCGGAACCGGCCCGTCACACCGTGGTGGGTGGACGCCGTGATCTACCAGGTGTACCCGCGCTCCTTCGCGGACGCGGACGGGGACGGCATGGGCGACCTGCGCGGCGTCACCTCGCGCCTCGACTACCTGGCCCAGCTCGGCGTGGACGCGATCTGGCTCTCGCCCTTCTACCTCTCCCCGCAGCACGACGCCGGCTACGACGTCGCGGACTACCGCGCCGTGGACCCGCGGTTCGGCACGCTCGCGGACGCGGACGAGATGATCGCCGCCGCGCACGAGGCCGGCATCCGCGTGGTCGTGGACCTCGTGCCGAACCACACCTCGTCCGAGCACGCGTGGTTCCAGGCCGCCCTGGCCGCCGCCCCCGGCTCCCCCGAGCGCGCCCGCTACCACTTCGCCGAGGGCCGCGGCGAGCACGGCGAGCTGCCCCCCAACAACTGGGAGTCCACGTTCGGCGGCGGGGCCTGGACCCGTGTGACCGAGGCGGACGGCACCCCGGGCCAGTGGTACCTGCACCTGTTCGACACCACGCAGCCGGACCTGAACTGGGAGAACGAGGAGGTGCGCGAGGAGTTCCGCTCCATCCTGCGGTTCTGGCTGGACCGCGGCGTGGACGGCTTCCGGGTGGACGTGGCCCACGGGCTCATCAAGCAGCCCGGCTACCCGGACGCCGAGCACTCCCGCATGGGCATGGTCACGGACGCGGGCGAGGACGCCGACCCCACGTTCGACCCGGACACCTTCGAGCCGCTCACCCCGTTCATGGACCAGGACCGCGTCCACGAAGTCTACCGGGACTGGCGGCGGGTCCTGGACTCCTACGACCACGAGCCGATGATGGTGGCCGAGGCGTGGGTGGCCCCGCTCTCGCGGATGTTCCGGTACGTCCGCCCCGGCGAGATGCACCAGACCTTCAACTTCACCTACCTCATGGCCGGCTGGGACGCCGCCTCGCTGACCCACGCGATCGACCGGTCCTTCGAGCAGGCCGGCCGGGTCGGCGCCCCGAACACCTGGGTGCTCTCGAACCACGACACGGTGCGCCACGCCTCCCGCTACGGCCTCGCCGACCCGAGCTCCTACCCCGCCGGCATCACGGCCGAGGACGAGCAGCCAGACGAGGCGGTCGGTCGCCGTCGGGCCCGCGCCGCCGCGATGGTGGAGCTGGGCCTGCCCGGCTCCGCGTACATCTACCAGGGCGACGAGCTGGGCCTGCCCGAGCACACCACCCTCGCCGCCGAGCATCGCCAGGACCCGTACTTCTTCCGCACGGACGGCAAGGAGCCCGGCCGCGACGGCTGCCGCATCCCTCTGCCGTGGGCCGCGGACGAGACGTCCTACGGCTTCTCGACCCCCGCGGACGACGACGGCCCCGCGTCCGCCGCCGAGGGCGTCGCCGCGCCGTGGCTGCCCCAGCCCGCGTCCTTCCGGGCGCTGGCGGCGGACCGGCAGGTCGGCGTCGAGGGCTCCGTGTTCGAGCTGTACCGGCGTCTGCTGCAGATCCGCGGCGAGCTCGACCTGGGCACGGGCACGTTCGCGTGGTCCGAGCACCACGACCCCGCACGCGGGGTGCTGGCGTTCACGGTCACCTCGGGCGGTGGCCGGCACCTGGGCTCGGGCGAGCCGATCCCGGCGCGCACCGTGCTCGTGATGGCGAACCTGTCGACCGATCCCGTCGACCTGCCCGCGGGCCATTCCCGGGCCCTGTTCTCCCTCGAGGAGGCAGAGGCCGTGCAGGACGGGCAGCTCGCGCACGACGCCGCCGCGTGGCTGCTCATGGACTGAGCCGGGCACGCCCCGGGACCCGCCGGGGCGCCACAGATCTTCCGCGAGGAATCAGCGGTGGCCGAGGCCACATCATCCGGCACGGTCGGATGAACTCGACGTAACGTCCACGATGACTCGCATCACACCGGACAAAGTGGCATGAACGCTGTGTCACGAGTCACCATGGCGTGTCCTGATCCACCCCCTTCGAGCGGAGACTTCACGTGAGCACCTCCCCCTCCGGCTCCCGCGTCGCCGAGCCCGACGCGGCCACCACGGACCGCGGGCAGCTGCACCGCGGCCTGAGCCAGCGGCACATCATGTTCATCGCCCTGGGCACGGCGGTGGGCACCGGCCTCTTCTACGGCTCGGCCGGCGGCATCCAGGCCGCCGGGCCGGGCGTGATCCTGTCCTTCCTCGTCGCCGGCGCCGCCGTGTTCCTCGTGATGCGCGCCCTCGGCGAGATGACGCTCCGTGAGCCCGTCTCCGGCTCCTTCGCCGCCTATGCCTCCCGTTATCTCGGCCCCTTCGCCGGCTACGTGACCGGCTGGACCTTCGTCTTCGAGCTGGCCGTCGTGATCATCGCGGACACCGCCGCCATCACCACGTACATGGCGTTCTGGTTCCCGGGGGTCCCGGCCTGGGCCTGGGTCGCCGCCACGATCCTCGTGGTCGGCCTGATCAACTTCACGCACGTCGGGAACTTCGGCGAGGCCGAGTTCTGGCTGACGCTCGTGAAGGTCGGGGCCATCGTGGCGATGATCTTCGGCGGTGTGATCCTGCTCTTCACCGGCGCCTCCACCGCGGACGGCACCCAAGCCAGCCTGGCGAACCTCGTGGACCACGGCGGATTCCTGCCGCACGGCATCCTGGGCGTGCTGACCGCGCTCACCATCGTGACGTTCTCCTTCGGCGGCATCGAGACCCTCGGCGTGGCCGCGGGCGAGGCCAAGAACCCGGAGAAGGTGCTGCCCAAGGCCATCAACACGGTGCCGATCCGCATCCTGTTGTTCTACGTGCTGACGATGGCGGTCATCATGGCCCTCGTCCCCTGGAACCAGGTGGACGGCAAGGCCAGCCCGTTCGTGCAGATCTTCGAGGGCCTCGGCGTCCCCTTCGCCCCGCACCTGCTGAACTTCGTGGTGCTCACGGCCGCCGTCTCCGCGATCAACGCCTGCATCTACGCGTCCGGTCGCCTGCTCTACGCGATGGCCCATGACGGCCAGGCGCCCCGGGCCTTCACCCACACCAACCGCGGCGGCGTGCCGTGGCTGTCCGTGGCCGTGACGCTGGGCGTGATGGTGCTCGGCGCGGTGCTGATCACCGTGGACCCGAACGCCTTCAGCCTGGTGGCCGGCGTCGCCTCGTTCGCCGTGGTGCTGACCTGGGCCATGATCTTCCTGTCCCACCGCGCCATGCGCAGGCGCGTCGCGGAGCAGGGCGCGGAGCCGTCCCCCTTCCCCATGCCGCTGGGCAACGTCGGCACCTACCTGGGCCTGGCGTTTGTGGCCACCGTGGTGATCACCATGGCTACCATCCCGGATTCGCGCCGCGCGCTCATCATCGGTCTCGTGTGGGTCGCGGTCCTGACCCTCGCCTGGTTCGTCACGGGCACCCGCACGTCGGCCGCGGCCCACAGCCGCACCGGCACCCTGCCGGTGGTCCGCACCCGCCAGTCCCACGAGGACTGACCCCCACGACGACGACGGCCCCTGTCCCGCGCGGGACAGGGGCCGTTCTCGTCGGGGCCGGGAGGGCGCCCGGGGGCGGACGTCAGTGCTCGTGGCGGCGCAGCCGGGTGCGGCGGGGCCCCTCCGAGGCCGGGACGCCGGCGGCCGCATCGGCGATCCGCTGCTGGTGGTCGCGGCTGAGCGAGGCCCACCACTGCGACGCCGCCACGGGGCCGGCGTCGATCACCTCGTCGTCGTCGGACTCGAGGCCCAGGCGGTCCTTGATGGAGGCCAGCATGGCCTGGCGGCGCACCGCCTCCACCCGCGCCACGGAGTAGCCGAGCGAGCGGAACGTGGCCAGGCAGATCAGCAGCATCATCACGGAGAACGGCAGGCCGATGGTGATGGCCAGGACCTGGATCGCGGACAGGCCGCCGGCGGCCAGCAGGGCCGCGGCCATGAGCGAGGTGGCGATGGCGAAGAAGATCTTCACCGTGGCCTTCGGGTTCACGTCGCCGCCCGTGGCGAGCATGCCCATCACGAGCGAGCCCGAGTCGGCGGAGGTGATGAAGAAGATGCCCGAGAGGATAATGGCGCCGACCACGAGCATCGTGCCCGCGGGCAGCTGCTCGAGCACCTGGAAGAGCGCGGTGTTCGAGTCGATGGCGCCGTCCGCGCCCACCACGGAGGTGTACCCGGCCGGGCGGGTGGTCTCGAGGAAGATCGCGGTGCCGCCCAGGATGCCGAACCAGACCACGCCCACCATGGTGGGCACCAGCAGCACGCCGGCGATGAACTCGCGCACGGTGCGACCGCGCGAGATGCGGGCGATGAAGATGCCGACGAACGGCGTCCAGGACATCCACCAGCCCCAGTAGTACGCGCTCCAGCCGGCCTGCCACGCGTCGCCCTCGGCGCCGTAGAACGCGGAGACGTTGAGCGAGTTCGCGAAGAAGTACTGCATGTAGGAGCCGAGGGACTGCACCATCTCCTTGAACAGGAACGCGGTGGGTCCCACGATCGCGATGAACAGCAGCAGGCCGGCGGCCAGGATCAGGTTGGTGTTGGACAGCCACTTCATGCCGCGCTCCACGCCGGAGACCACGGTGTAGAGCACCACGCAGGTGACCGCGCCGATCATGGCGTACTCGAGCCAGGGGCTGTCCTCGGGCACGATGCCCAGCGCGCGCAGGCCCGCGGACATCTGGGTGACCCCGAGGCCCAGCGAGGTGGCCACGCCGAAGACGGTGCCGATGAGGGCGATGTTGTCGATCAGGTGGCCCCAGCCGCCGCGCACGCGGCGCTCGCCGATCAGCGGCTCGAAGGCCCAGCGCAGCGCGAGGGGACGGCCGCGCCGGTGGATGGCCAGCGCGACCGCCACGCCCACCACCGCGTAGATCGCCCAGGGCTGCAGGCCCCAGTGCAGGAACGTGGTGGCCAGCGCCGACTGGGCGGCCTCCGCCTGGGTGGGGTTGGCGGCCGCCACGTCGGGCCGCGGATCGGTGAAGTGCATGAGCGGCTCGGTCATGCCGAAGAACACGAGGCCGATGCCCATGCCCGCCGCGAAGAGCAGGGAGAACCAGGACAGCGTGGAGAACTCGGGCTTCTCATCGGGCTTGCCCAGCGTGATCCCGCCCTTGCGGGAGAACGCGAGGTAGCCGCAGAACAGCACGAAGAACAGAGCGACGAGCGCGTACCACCACGAGAAGTTCGTGATGATGGCCTGCTGGACCAGGCCGATGCCCACGGTCATCTGGTCGGGGGCGAGCAGCGTGGCCCCCACGAAGGAGAGCACGATGACCGCGGAGGGCCAGAACACCCACGGCAGCAGGACGCGGTCGCGGGCGGCCGCGGCGGAGGTGGCAGGGGCGACGCCGGCGTCGGGGGCGGTCGCCGAGGACGGATGGTTCCCGGGTTGCTCGGGGATCATGGGCTCGGTCGAGGGCGGTGTCGGATCGCTCATCCTCCCGACCTTACGTGGTCCCGCACGCCGGCTCCCTGCCTGAGACGCGGCCGAGTGGACGGTCTCACCCGGTGGGGTGACCGCGCCCACGGCCCCGGCGCGGGCGTCCCCTGGTGAGGCGTGGGCGGCCTCACTAGGTGTAAGAGGTCATGACGTTGTTGACACGCACCGGGGCCAACGAGGCCGGAGGAGCCTCTCCGCAGGAGGTATGAGGCCGATGATAGTTGTAGTGGTTCACCCACACCTGCAGGGCCTCACGC